>CAILAO010000810.1 GCA_903832105.1 uncultured Pseudomonadota bacterium
GCGGGCGATCTCTTCTGCTGCCGCGTTATCAATATCAAAAGCAAGAGCCTTAGCAGAGTTCAGGATTATCCTGCTCAAATCCTCGATCTTATAAAAATCCAGGTTTTGAAATGAGACTGGCAGCGTGCCGGATTTGTGCCGGGCGTTGGATTTTTCCCTTGATTTGTACACCCCGCAGGAGTACAATCGAATCTGATTGAGGGGGAGAGGAAACCATTGAAACCGATAATACGCATGGTCGAAATCAGTAAACACGCGCACAAGCAACTTACGAACGTCCCCTCACACATCGTCAAAAAACTAATGGGTTGGGTAGCATCCGTAGAATTGGAAGGTCTTGAAAAAGTGCGGCGAATTCCTGGGTATCATGATGAACCGTTGAAAGGAAGCCGACAGGGGCAGCGCTCAATACGATTGAGTAAAGCGTACCGAGCTATCTACGAAATCAAAAACAACGGAACAATTGAGTTCGTTAGCATTGAGGAAGTGAGTAAGCATGACTACTAAAAACAAAAAAAACAAAACTATGGTTTTTTTGGAAGGTCTAGCTGGTGGTTCGTTGACTTTTGGCGATTATCTCCGTGCCATCCGTGAAGGCGAAGAAATGAGTCAGGTCGCTTTTGCGAAGCTGCTTGGCATCTCCCGAGCACATCTTTGTGACATCGAAAAAGGTCGCAAAATGGTGGGTCCCGCGAGAGCTTGGGCTTGGGGGAAAAAGTTAGGTTACTCTCCAGCTCATTTTGTTGAACTAGCGCTCCAAGATATGATTGAAAAAGAAGGCCTCAAGAATTGCATCGTGAGACTCGATGTAGCATGATCTTTTTGCAGCTTAGTTTGCAATTCGAGGGGTCACACGGGGACGTAAAAGCTGAAGTTTTTAGATATAGATCACGTCAAAGTTTTATGTCGATGTCTACGATGAAGTCCATGACTAGCTGAGTATTTAGGGCAATTGAGTATAGCCCCTAATCTTTTTACAAATAGAGATAATTTCACTCTTTTATCGCTGCCCTGAAAATCCGATCTCCGACCTCTAACTGATCCATGATATTTAACCCGCGCACAACCCGCGCAAAGACCGTGTATTGTCCATCTAAATGAAGATTCGGGTCATGATTAAAGAAAAACTGGCACCCTGCGGTATCTTTTCCTGCTGTAGCCATACCGATGGTCCCTCGATCGTGCGAGGTTAATGTCACAGTATCGCGAATGAGATATCCAGGACCTCCGTAGCCGTCCCCCCGGGGATCTCCCCCTTGTGCCACGAAGTGTGGAACAACCCTATGAAAAGTTAGATGATTATAAAATCCCTTCTTAACGAGGTTTAAAAAACTTAAGGAAACAATGGGCGCATCCCGCGTCGTTATGATCTCAATAGGACCTCGCTCGGTTTCCAACAAGACATTAACACCCACCGCCCGTTCAATCTCGGCCATCGAAGGAGTTGCTCCTTCAACACGACTCGCCACCGGAATTCTGTGACTTACATCAACACCTGTGATCTTTTTATAGGCTGAGGCTGCGGCCATAACCACGACACGTTCAGGATCGTTTAAGGCTTCTTCAAGAACGGGAACTTCTGAAGGTCCACCGATAGCTTCAAGCGCGCCCAAAATAGCAAGTCGTGTTTCTAAATAGTCCGCGCCATTCATCGAACGGTATACCCTTGCTAGGTCGGCTGCAAAATCCGTCCATTGATGCGAAGCTGCAAAGTCAGCTGACAACGATGTTAGCACAAGATCGCCCTTACCAAGTGCAGCGCGAAGGATATCCTTCAACTCGGGTGGAATCTTTTCTTCTGAAACCTTGCCCCACGCCTCGATGGCCGCGCCTGCCACACGAACTTCGTCGGAAGTCGCAAGTTGCAATAACTTTTCCAAGTCTGCCGCGTCAGCATAGACCCCTAATTGTCTAACGGCTGAAAGTCTAACCATCTCACTTGTAGACTCAAGAGCCTCCATCACCCGCTCTCTCGCCAATTCTTTCCTAATTGCGACAAGCGTTTCAAGGCATGTCATTTTGATCCATTGTGAAGGATGAACTTGCAGCAACCGCTCAATGTCTGCAAATATCGTCTCAGCATTCCCGCCAAACTTCGCCAGGCTTGTTAATGCCTCACTAATCACCTGAGTGCTGGGATCTTTCAATGCAGTCTTTAAGGCTTCTAAGATTGCAGATGAGGCTTGACTATTTCCGAGAGCGCGTGCGGCTTCGACGCGTGCTCCCCACCAAGGGTCAAGGCTTAGCCTTTCGATAAGCCGATCGGTCACATCAGCCGCTTTGATCTTTCCTAAAGCTCTTATTAAAAAACATCGTGCTTTTCTGGACGACGTCCCCCTCAGAGCAGAATAGAGTTCCTGTAAGGGATACTGAGCGGGATCGCCACGATAACGGGCAAGGGCAAAGGCTGCGGGAAGAGCTATAAACTCCTTCTCACGAGTAAGGTCTATAAGACGCTTTAAAAGTCCTGGAGGCGTTTCCCATTCCACAGTGCTTTGAAGCCATAAAACCCCTAGCCCTTGCGCAAGTCCCGACAAGACTTCCGGACGAATTTCCCTTTTCAGCTCCGCAGCAAAGAAAGGCACGGTTTCGCGCTTTCCGATACGACCAAGGGCTAAAAAAAGCGTTTTACGCGCACCAGGGGATTTCTCTTTAGAAACATGCTCCCATAAAATCTGATAGCCCTCATCCCCACCGATAAGCCCCATCCCGAAAATCGCCGCACTTCTCACGCTAGGTCTTGTGGAGTCCAAAAATGGCTTCATCAATTGAATCGACGATGGATCACCGATTCTTCCTAACGCTTCCAACGCTCTAACGACGATACGTTGCGACGAGTCTTTTAACGCCTCAGTTAAAACCGGATCTCCGACTCGTCTTTGATCTTCCGCCTCTAAAATCCGATACATCATATCTTTCTCAAGTTTCTCATGATCATCAAAAACATCTTCAGAAGCAAAAACGGGATTATTTAATGACGCACCAAGAACTATCATCATCGTTATAAAAGTCCCAAGTAGTTTCATGCGATCCCCCAAACTTACTTTTTAAATTTGTAATCCCCTCGCGAGAGCCACTTTTCAATGAAGCAGTACAAAATAATGAAAAGATATCGCGACCCCATCTCCTTGATCTTTAACTTCGACTCTCCCGTCTTTCGGTTGATCCAATCATTGGGGATGACCGTGTAAGAATATCCGCGGACAATCGCTTTTAGGGGAAGTTCGACGGTGAGGTTAAAGTGATGGCTTAAAAACGGTTTCATACCTTCCACAGCGCTTCTTCGATAGAGTTTGAAGGCGTTTGTGACGTCGTTATACCGTAGTCCAAATAAAATCTGAATCAAGAGGTTTGCTAAACGATTAAAAACAAGCTTCACAAATGGGTAATCAATAAGCCTTGATTGACGGCTGAATCTCGTACCAAAGACGCAGTCGACATTTTTTTCTTCCATGGCGCGGAAAAATCGAACCAAGTCTTCGGGGCGATCCGAGGCGTCTGCCATATACACAGCAACAGCGTCACCGGAAAAATTCTCAAGACCTGCGCGCACGGCAAAACCATATCCATTCGGCGGTTTATTATTAATGTAACGAAAGGTCGGAATCTCGCGCGCAAGTTCCTTTAAAATCGTTTCTGTATCATCTTTTGAGTTATCGTTAACGACTAAGATTTCATGATCAATATTTTCCGCTTTTAGGCGCTCAAAAAGCGCCACGACTGTGTTTCGGACACAACCTTCTTCGTTATAGGCTGGAATTGCAACAGAAAGTCTCATGGGTATTTCGGACGCCCCTCGTGAAACCGTCAATATTACTTGCTCCGATCCTGGCACGCAGCCACGATCTCTTTTAAAATTCTTGGCATATCGTACTCATAACGCCATGCGGGATAATCCTTTTTAAATTTTCTCACATCACTGACGTACCAAATGTGATCTCCAATTCTTGCCTGATCGGACATGACACGATTCAACTCACGTCCAGCCAATTCTTCTGTCATCCGAATGGCTTCCTGCATGGAGCAATGACTATGTCTTGATCCACCCATATTATAGACCGCGCCGGGACCGCCCTGCTCAGGATTTTGATAGTAGTGCCAAAAGGCGTTTACGAGATCATAGGAGTGAATGTTGTCGCGAACCTGTTTTCCCTTGTACCCAAAGATCGTATATGACTTCCCTGTCACACAGCACTTGGCAAGATACGCCAGAAAGCCGTGTAATTCAGCGCCTGAATGCGCCGGACCCGTCAAACAACCACCTCGGAACGTCGCTGTCTTTATGCCAAAATATCGCCCATACTCTTGCGCCATGACATCCGCAGCAACTTTACTCGCTCCGAAAAGGCTATGCTTCGATTGGTCGATGCTCATTGATTCGTCGATTCCGTGTTCCGCGTAGCGATGTTCTGGTGAAAGCTCCCATCTAGTTTCTTTTTCAATCAGAGGCAAGCTGTTAGGAAGGTCGCCATACACTTTATTCGTGGAAGTAAAGATAAAAACAGCGTCCGGGACATGCTTACGAGTGGCTTCCAGCATTACAAGCGTTCCGTTTGCGTTAACGGTGAAGTCCGTAAAAGGTTCCTTTGCAGCCCAGTCATGACTTGGCTGTGCTGCGGAATGAACAACGAGTTTTACTGATCGCCCGTATTTTTCGAAGATTTTGTTGATCGCGCGTTCATCTCGAATATCAGCATCGAGATGCGTAAACCGCTTTAAGGTCTTTTTTAATTGCTCGGTATTCCATGCGGTCGATCCTTCCTTACCGAAAAAATATTCCCTCATGTTGTTATCGATACCAACAATATCCATCCCTTTTTCGTGGAAAAACTTTACGGTTTCACTTCCGATGAGACCCGATGATCCTGTGACAATAGCTATTGACATACTAATTCTCCCAAAAAAGTCAAAAAAACTAGGCGAAAATCGGTTTTAACAAAGATTCGCTTTTCTTAATCCACTGTGCAATATCCCGGACAATGGTCGCAACATCACGTTCGGGACGCCAGTCAAACGTTCTCTCAGCTCGTCCATAATCTGTGACATACCACGGGATATCAACACTCGAAGTCTCGGGTTGGGCACCAATAGGAACGCCTTGCCCCAAAACCTCCTGACACAAAGTTGTTAGCTCGCAAAGCGATGTCGAAATGCGAGTTCCTCCTCCAACATTAAAAACCTGTCCGGAATGCCGATCGATAGCATCCATCTCTTTCGTGATTAATGTGAACAAATCCTTCGGATGAAGAAGATCTCTCACCTGCTTCCCTCGCCCCCCAAAACCCATGTATTGCAATGGCTTGCCGAAATAATGGTGAGCAACCCACATGGTGAACACTCCTTGGTCAACCTTCCCGAACTGTCCGGGACCGGCAATAACGCCGCAGCGGTTGATGAGGACTTTGAGATTGTATAGATAGGCGTACTCCTGGGCCATCATCTCCGAAGCAAGTTTAGAAGCCCCATAGAGGGAACGCGGCTCTGACGTGATAAATTCTTCGGTAATACCTTTGCTGGATAAGCCAGGTTCATGCGACTTTGCGAGTTCGAATCTTGTGTCACGTTCCGCTAATTCAAGACGTTTAAGTGGGTCAATCGAATAGACACGCGATGTTGAGAGGAAAATGAAACCGCCGCATCTCTTGCGCGCAAACTCAAGACAATTAAGAGTCCCCGTCAAATTCGTCTGCAGCACATAATCGGGTGATCCCGTCACGCCCGCGAGAACGCTCGGCTCTGCCGATGCCTCGATCATGAAGTCAAAATCTCCCGGCAGATCATTCAAGTCAGACGGAATACGAATGTCGCCATGTCTGAAATCAATCCCCTTTTCCTTGAATTGATTTAAGTTCAATTCCGAACCACGGCGACGAAGATTATCAAAAACAACAACCTCCGTTTTCGGTGACCTCTCTCGAAACTCGAACGCGAGAGACGAACCAACAAAACCGGCACCACCTGTAATGAGAATTTTCATAGACCTGACGGGCCCTTATTTTTAATCTAAGTACCCATACTCTTTAGTTATTTAAAAGACAATAGTTTTCAGGGTCTGGGAGTACCCCGAAATCTTCATCCTTTCTCCCTCTCCAATTCCCAAAACCCCTATTTCCCAAGCCCCACGTCCTTTGCCCCATCCCTATCCCCTTCCTGCAGTTAATTAAAAAGGATGGGGATAGGGATGGTTCAGGGGGAGCAAGGTTCGGGGCTTAGGGAACAAAATTCAACTAAATATAAAACCATTGACAGGCAATGGGTTTCTGATTTTTGAGTACTCCAAGTTTTCAGGGTGTGGGGCTTTAGCGCACCTCCAGACGAAAGAAAATATTTCTCTTTGCTTTCAGCTCGTTATCGTAATATATGGTGATATAGGAACGATATGTCCAACGATATGTCGATAGAATGGTTGAGAAAGGTGACGCTGTGGCCGAATTTAACGGATTTCAAGAGTGTCCCAGTTGCCGTTTGGGATGGAAGACGCGTGATGACCTTTTGAAGGATAAAAATCTTCAACTGATTGGTTATCAAGCGAATTTAAGAGATTTGGAAAAAGGGTTCTATCTTTTTAACCACGTAATTTCACGCTGCCTGACAACTCTTTCGGTTTCTGTTAACAAGTTTTTCGATCTTTACGCAATAGATAGGCACACCATTTCGTCATACGGGACTGAAGATTGCGAAGGGCGGTGCCTTCGCGTTTCCGATCTTAATCGCTGTCGAGCTAAATGTAAGAATGCTTTTGCTCGTGAAATTCTGGTTTCGCTTTTAAAAGATTATCCTCACCTGAGACAGCCTCGCGATGATTAGGGGCTGTACTGAATGGCACTGGGTTAACATATACGTCCTCATAGACATAGAC
>CAILAO010000811.1 GCA_903832105.1 uncultured Pseudomonadota bacterium
AACGATTGAGATTTTTTAAAGTGTTTTCGTTAATTTAATTCCTACCCATTTTTGCTCGAACCTGAGAACAATAGCCATCAAAATCTACTGAATCTTCGACTGCATAGTACATTAAATCTTTTGGATCTTGAGAGTGTTGAAATCCCAACTTATGACCGACAGCATGACAAAATATTTTGAAACTGAGTAGATCTGCTTGATGAGTTGAAATAAAATCATAATCGAACGCCAAATCCATTCCCCTAGCGTTTATAACACCACCTTCTTTAGCTACCATACCATCTTCTTTACTAAGATTTCGGATACTTTCTATTTTTGAGTCCTGACGTCCAGCCCCACCTCCTATTAATAGAACTTCACTTTTGCAGGTTTGATTAAATTGGGAAATCAACTTGGTAAAAGTAGGAGCTTGTTCTTGTGCCTCTTGCCCAACAAAACTAAAACCGAAAGGATCGACAGAAACATTTGCATTAGTTTTTTCATCGCTTTTTTTAAATGGAATAGTGTTACAGGAAAAAATCAAAACCAAAACAAATAAATTTAAATTCCAGAACATAAAAATCCCCTTCTAAAGAGTTCGAAAAACACTCATTTTTTATTCTCTCGATTTTATCAAAACTCTCACTCATTGTCATTTCGAGCGAGGTTTTCGAAGCATCTGTCTCTAAGAACCTATTTTTCCACATCAATCGGAACTTCCAGCTTGTAGAGCTAATCAAAAGTAGTCTTCTGAGGAGGTTCGTGTGTCATCAGATCTTTTAGTCGAATACTTGGTTCTTCGGTTACAGTCAATATTCCGATCGTAAGAGGTTGAGTCCAAAGATAGGTCATACAGGATTCAAAATCGCTTTTTGATGAAAAGAACGTTGGAAATCGTATGTAGCTATGATTTTCATCAAGAAAATCAAGCAATCCCGAAGAACATTTGTAAATGAAATTCCCGAGTTTTATTCCCGATCGATCCGCTTTTCTTCCAGCCTCTATCGAGATGACCTTGCATCAAAACAGTCCGGAGCAAAATGTGGCATTGTACGGCAAGATCTTTCGCGCTTTGGAGTCCGGAGAACGCCTTATTGTCCGCGATCACATCATGAATTCCGATCACACTGAGCCAAAAAGCGGAGCACTATTCGCTATTAACATGCTAGTGGCAACTTCAGGAGGCAGTACTTATACATTCGAAGAAATCAGGGAAACAATGGCCCAAGCTGGTTTTGTTAATATCCGCTTGATTCAGAACGGAGAAATGATGAACGGCCTGGTTGAGGGGTTTAAGCCCTAGCGAGTTGTTACTTTAAAAAAACTTGTGCTTCATCCCACGAAAAACCAGGTGAATAAACATCGCCTAGTACATGATTTACCGAGATATGGAGAATCAGCTCTTCCGGTGTTGCTGTGAATTGAATATCATCGAGGCTTTTTACAAAATCAAGAAGATTGGTAACATCGGTATCAAGTTTTTGGTCCGCCTTTGCCTGAATGGCTTCTTTAACTTGATTGAGACTATTAGGCTTCGCAATTTGCGAAAAAGGGGTCAACTTGCCTGACATAGCGTCAACAACAGGCGCTATAACTGATCTGACCGGATGAGCAGTTCCAGGGGTATAGGTCCAGAAATCACCCAGAAAACTTACATATTTCTCCGTGATAAAATAAGTATTCTTGCTTTCAAATTCAATCTCAGACGAAGGATTCCCTTTGATGCACGGAATATCGTACCAAAGAGGTTTGATCGTCTTTGGTGTAAGCTTTTTGACTGCGAGAACGTCATTGACGCTTTCAATAAACTCAAGATCTGCTCTCGTGGCAACCAGGAGCATCTTTACGACGGGATACACATATTTAAACTCGCAGGTCTTTTGGAGAGCGCCGAGACTGAGTTTGGTTTCTACCATTTCAATTTTGTAATTGTGTTTATCGCTGTTTGGGTTGGGTGATCCTTCATCAGAATTAACAGCAGATAAATTTTCAGGACTACCGGCATGCTTACAAGATAAAAAAGAAATAGCAAAGATGATAAACAAAATTTTCATGAAAGATCTCCACGTTAAAGGGCTACCTTTACATGATAATAAAGAATTGAAATAAAATTA
>CAILAO010000812.1 GCA_903832105.1 uncultured Pseudomonadota bacterium
CGAAGTGTGGCTGATCAAGTAAAAGTTTTCCGAAAGAGATCACGTTTAAGTCAATAAGATTATGACAATGATTAAGTCTAAGTCTTTCAAGGATTTCAATCTTAACCCAGTGCCATTCAGTACACGCCCGTGTGACTTTCAAGGTTTGACCTTTAGATTTTAACCCAAAAAGGCCAATCGCAGTTCGATCAGCCTTTTATTAAGTCTAAAGTTTACAACGGTGCTATTCAGTTTGCCCTAAATAGTAGGCGATATTTTGAAGATAGGTGGATGTACCCGCATGAGCCAACGAAATAGCGTAGAAACGCTGCATTCCAGCGTCGAGTACAATCTTGCGTTTTCCTATCAGGGCGGTACCGATAGAGTTTCGTACTGGAGTACCAGTATCTTGAATGAGGATCGTTCCTCCCGCAAGGGAGTCACCTTCAATCACGATGTCTTTCACTGCGACGGCGTCGCCCACCTCATCAATGACCTGATGATAGATCATTGTGTCGGCAATTTCTGCAACACCCATAAAAAGCGAGTTAGATTTTGCGGCCTCTGGAATTGCAATTTTTGTTGAAATCGAAATGGTGTTCTTCTTGCCATTCATTTCTTGCAGGAAGACAATTTGGCTTCCATCCTTGATGGTCGTAAACATCGATCCTAAGGCTAACGCCTTGGTAAGTGCATTAGCATGGGAAATAGAACCATAACCAGCGCCGATGAAAAGGGGCGACGAGGACTTCGAGATGCGGCTAATGAGTTCTACAAAGAAGGCATGTGCAATGGGGAGGTCGACACTATCAGCAACGGATCCTGACAGGAGCCATATTTGAGTGTATTTTGAAAAGTCATCTTGAAGGAAGAGAGTCTTGCCATAGGGTTTGAGAAAGTCGTTAAATGCGGACGGTCCGAACGTTGCTTCACTGTTGGTGGTTTCTTTGGCCGGGTAAACGATGCGTGTGTCAACAAATGTGTCTGCTTTTGAACACAAGCAACGACTTGTGGCGGCGTCGACTGCACAGCTGATGCCAGGATCCAAGGCTGGCAGATTGGTCTCGCCGCAAGTGGCAAAGTCTAAAACGGGAGATCCAGCTACGACGTGATGGTATTCAACATCAATTCCTGCTTTGGTACACTTTGGATTGACGAGTTTGCCAAGGATGGCCTTAAAGATTTCTCCACCGTCTCCTGACCACCAACCTGATTTTAGGTCGACGACGAGAATTGATTGAGCTTCTTGCGGGCAGTTATCACCGTCATCGGTAATTCCACCGCCATTATTGCCGCCGTCATCGGTGATTCCGCCACCACCAGTAGGGGTTGGCGTGGCGCCTACGGCTGGTTCAGAAACGGGTGCTCCTGACCCGCCCGAACCTGCTTCGGTCGCTTTTCCGGAAGCGGGGCTTTCGGCTGGACTAGGGCGAACCTTTTGTTTTGCGGAAGCGCCTTTGAATGAAGAATCGTTACAGCTAACGAACCACATGAGTAAACTGAGCATAATAATAGGAATTGATACAAACCGTTTCATAACAATAGTCCTCCGTCTTTGTTATCTAACCTATCGGCAAGGTTTAATAAAAACTTGAGGGATTTTTTTTTGTTTCTGTAACGGACTGATATTCATGCAGTAAATAACAAATTCGGGGAGTGATTTTAAGGTGTTATCGAGAAGAGGATGCTTAAAATATTTAGCTGAAAATACAATAAGTTAGAGTTTTTGCGACGTAGATGCCTGTTACGACTACGATATTTGCTTTTGAATTGTATGTCTATTCGGGACATTGGTTGGGCTGAATTTGTTTTTCTCACACGCAATCTATCTGCGTTTTTTATTATGAGGACCACCTTGATCACGTCCCCGGTCTCGATCACGGTCATGACCATGGGAAGAACCATGACTATGTGGAGGACGCCCGCGATCAAAGTTACGATTTCGATCGGGACTTGGTCTCGCTTGAGGAGCAAGATCTTGATCAAGATTGGTTCTCGATTCGTCTTCCGAAAGGAGAGCTTCGTCGAGTTCTCCCTCCCACTCAGAGGTGTCAGAGGAGTCGGTTGATCGAGTACCTTGGCTTATGACTTCGATGTCATCGATTGGGACAGGCGCCTGATTTAATTCTCCAAATGATACTTGGATTGCTTGATTTAAGATATCGAAGCCGATGACTTCTCCTGTGCGCCCGTCTTTCGTTTTTACCCGTGAGCCCTTAGGTGGCATTTTTGTGCGCATATTGGCGTAAAAATCATTTTCGTAAGTGAGGCAACAAAGCAGTCGGCCGCATCCGCCAGAAACTTTACTTGGATTTAGGGCTAAGTTTTGGTTTTTTGCCATCCGGATTGAAACCGGGACAAACTCTCTTAAACAGCATGAACAACAATGCTCCCTTCCGCAGATTCCCACACCTCCCACGAGTTTAGCTTCATCACGGGCCCCAACTTGTCTTAGTTCGACTCTGGCTTTTAGCCCGCTCGCGAGTTCCTTCACCAACTCGCGAAAATCAACGCGACCAGGAGCGGAGAAGTAAATGATAACTTTATTACCGCCGAACTGAACGTCGGTCTGGAGAACGCGCATGGTGAGCTGGAGTTTGGTGATCTTTTCTCTGGCGAAAGACATCGCCTTTTCGGGCGTGAGCTTTCCTTTTTCGTCTAGATCTTTGGTTGAGGCCTTGCGAAGAATCGGTTTTAACTGGACCTCCGCATATTTTGCGGCATCGACATAGCGAACATAAGCGACCTTTGCAAGACTTGGACCTCTATCGGTTTCGACGACGACGTCATCGCCTACGATGAGTGATTCATTGTTAGTTGAAAAATCATAAATACGTCCGGCCCGCCTAAATTGCACGCCGATGACGTTAACATGTTTTATGGGGATTCCTGGTTCCATAGTCTTCAACCCGTTTACTGACTTATTCCTGAGAAACCTAAAGACTCAGAAGCAAGTTGCATGTTTAATGCAATTTTTTGGTTCACAGCGGCACGTTTCACTTGAGAAAGCATACGCCGTCTTTCATTGATAACGCCAATGTGGAGACCAGATGGGCACTTGGTGCCATTTTTGCGCTCGGAAACAGCTTTTTTATAGCGCTCGTTTAGTCTGACCTCTACCATCTCGATCCACTTGCCGAATGTCGTGCCGGACTTTCCCAGCTCTTCGGCAGCTTCCAATATATGTAGCATATTTTCGGGATTGAGTAAGCGTCTAATTTTTTCACCAACCATCCCCTCATGGCCGCAGAGATCTAAGGCTTTGCCGGGGGAAAGGCCGGCCCTTAGAATACATTCCTTGAGTTCCGTGTCTGTTGGGGTAGGGGTTTCTGGGCTCAGTATGGAGGGGAGACGCGTTTTCAAAAATGTTAACGTATCTTCCAAGTGAGGCGGAGCTAAATGCCATTTTATCGCACGTGATAGAACGGTCGGCAACATCGCTTTAGGTCGGCTTGTCGTCATAAAAATATGTGATGATAACGGAGGTTCTTCGAGTGTGACTAGGAGTCTGTTTGCGGCCTGCTGATTCAACTTATCAGCATCTATGATGACGACGATGCGCACAGCCCTTTGTGGGGATGCTACCCCATCTTTCGAGGGAGTCGATCCAAAAGAATTTGATGGGTTTTGTTCGGTCCAAAAAGAGCCGGCGTGAACAGAAAGGTGTTCATGAATACGATCCGCGTCGGTGAGCTTGAGCGAAATGTCACTTGTCTCGACCCACAAAATCTCCGGGTGGGACGTGGAAAGAACCGCGTGGCAATTAGCGCATATTCCACAGGGCTCATGATGCGAGCAAAAGGGCATGGCGGCCGCCGCTGCTGCAATGGATCTTTTCCCAATGCCATCGCGACCTTCAAACAGTAAAACCGAAGGTAACTTGTCCGTGATCCAAAGATGGGTTAGACGCTTTAGAGTCATTCTGAAACCCATGAGATCCGTCCACGATGGGATTGAGGGAAGGATGTCATCGGAAGTCTTTTTTGTGTTGCGTGATTTTGAAGTCGTCATGTTCATCCTCACACGTTGAATTTCCGTCGCACGATTGCGAGTGAGGAATCTACCACGTCGTCAATAGCGTCAGAGGTGTCGATTTTTACGATTCGACTTGGAAAACGTCGAACGAGTTCTAAGTATGCTTGGCGCAGATTCTCATGAAACGAAAGATTTGCAGAATCATAACGAGATGCGCCGTCTTCGGAAGTGGTCGGACATTCTGGGGAATTTTTTGAGTTGGTCGCAGGTTGCTTGCTCCGATTTCTGACGCGCGAGAGCGCTAGACTAACATCACAATCTAAGAGGAGTGTTAGGTCTGGCTCTATAAAATAGGTTGAAGTCTGTAGAATATGCTCAAGAAGTTTCGATGGGAAGCCTCCCAGTTTTCCTTGGTAGACCCTGGTTGAGTCGACAAAACGATCACAAATAACCCAAGTCCCTTTCGATAAAGCTGGTTTGATCTTCTGTGAGACGTGCTGTGCACGAGCTGCAGAGATGACAAAAAGCTCGGTTTCAATCATGAGCGGTTCACCGGGAGGAGGATTGCTAAAAAGTTTTCGAAGAGACTCTGCGACAGGCGTTCCGCCGGGTTCCCTGGTTGAAAGCACTGAAATACCAAGGGCTTCGAGTTTTGGGATGAATCGGGAAAGAAAGAGAGTTTTACCGACACCCTCCCCCCCCTCAATCGTAATGAAGCGCCCTTTTTTATTTTTCATAGCTAATCCGTTTTAAGCAGAAGGTTATATAACATGTTGAAAAACTACTATAAATGGCTCGATTTCGCAATCGGTCATAAGGATGGTTGAGGCTTTTATAACGCTCTGCTTTTTATGCTGAAATTAGAATGGGTTTCGGATTGTTTGTCTTTCGTTCGGTGAGCGGGTCGGTAAATCAGACACTAAACCTCTTAAAAAATTTGCCGAAGAAGGTGAGGGAAGGATGCCAAATCTTTTAAGGATTTGTTTGAGAGGTATGGCGACACATAAATGAGTGAAAGTGTACGATACATTTTGTCGAAAAAGATCGCTCGTGGCGGCATGGCCGAAATCTTTCTCGGTAAGCAGGTAGGCCAAGACGGGTTTCAACGTTTATGCGCCATCAAGCGTATCCTTCCGCATTATGCCCAAGAGTCCGAATTTATCGAGATGTTTAGAGACGAAGCGCACATCTGCAAAAGGCTTCAACATGCGAATATCGTGCGTGTCGAGGGGTTTGAAGAAGTTGAGGGTTCCTATGCGATCATTATGGAGTATGTTGATGGCGCGGATTTAAGAACGCTGCTAGCAACCTGTGAGAAAGTCAAAGAAAAACTTCCCGTTTCAGCGGCGGTATTTCTTATTGCCGAGGCAGCTCGCGGTCTTCATTATGCCCACACCAAAATCGATGAAGTTACAAACAGGCCGCTTGACATCGTTCATCGAGATATTTCACCTCAAAATCTTTTGTTGAGTTATGAAGGCGAAGTCAAAATTACCGACTTCGGTATTGCTGATGCGGAAAATAAAGTGACCGAAACCAAGCCTGGAATTGTAAAGGGCAAGTACTCGTATATGAGTCCTGAACAGATCTCGGGAAAAAATGTCGATGCAAAGACTGATATTTTCGCATTATCAGTCGTGCTGTGGGAAATGCTTGCCATGAAGCGGCTCTTCCAAGGTGATAGCGAAGTGGAGACAATCACGCTGGTTCGAAACTGCAGAGTCCCGTTTCTTTTGAGCAGCGTTAATAAGGAAGTCGACTATGAGCTGGATTCGATCATTGCGAAAGGGCTCATGAAAGATCCAAAGAGGCGTTTTGAGACTGCGGAAGTTTTTGAAAAAGAGCTGAGACGATATTTAAACAAAAAATATCCAGAGTTCACGGCGGCTGATCTTGGAAATTTCATGAAAAAAGTTTTGTCACACAAACGAAACGAAACACAGACGGATATCAAAAGAGTTTTAACGGATACAAATCTTCGGATTTTTTCGCGGACGCAATCGGGTGCTAGCTCAATAAGCTTTATTGATCGAGGGGACTCCAATATTCGACTTACTGCCAACACAGTGCCTAAGAACTTGCCGTTACCACCCGGGAGTAGCGTGCCCGCACCAATTGCGCAGACTTCTACAGTGCCGCAAACGATGCCCCCAAAGTCACTGTACTCCACACCGTCTCATCCAGTGTCTGGAGCGCCACAAGCAATAAACTTGTCGAAGCCTGCTTCCAAGGAGCAAAGTGCGATAAGGCTGCAAAGCGCTGCTGGTGGCACCAATTCCGCAGGAGCAAGGGGGCCTACGGGAAACCCAAATATTTCAAGTAAGATTTCAATTAGCGAATCTCCTAAGAAGCAGAAACCAGCTTTCGATGGGCCTGAAAACTATACTGACATCGGAGCTGCGATGACGGGGATTTATCCCTCTAGGATGAAGTCTCCAGTAGCCATGGTTGCAATCCTTATGCTCCTCGTTGCCGCAGGAGGTTTCGGTTTGTTTAAAGGCGGCGTCTTTATGGCAAAAGAACAGACCCAGTTGGTGATAGCGGCTCATCCTCAGTCGGTGAAGTTGACTCTGGACGGTCAGAAACTAAAAGGCGGCGACTACATAAAAACTCCCATCGTCCTTCAAGAATTGACCCCAGGAAAGCATATCGTTGTTGCTAGTCGGCAAGGGCATAGCGATGGTAAGTATGCCTTTAAAATCAGGTCTGGAGAGACAGCACAAAACATGGTGATCTTGAAGCCGAAGAGTAAATTTGCATCCGTTAAAATCTTTACAAGCAATAAAAAGAGAAAGGTTAGTGTTGATATCGAGGATGGGCTCTACGAGGGAACCGTCCCGCGAAAACTTGACGATTTAGTTTATGGCGAAACCTATCAGATGAAGATATATCGTTCCGCTTCTGACAAGAAAAGCTACTTTAGCTGCAAGTTTTCACCAAAATCGTTCGATGCGCGTGATCCTTTCAAAGTCATTATCGATGTCGAAAACGGTAAATGCACTACGAAAGAACCCCCAGCCATCGAGGCTGCTCATTAGATGTGATTATCGATGACCATCGTTTTGACCAGGGTGTGTACTGAATGGCACTGGGTTAACGTATACGTCCTCATAGACATAGACTTGAAACTTGAGACTTTAACGTGATCTCTTTCTTGAAACGTTGAGCTTTTTCGCTAAAACTTCTACGAGA
>CAILAO010000813.1 GCA_903832105.1 uncultured Pseudomonadota bacterium
GAAAAAAACAATGGGGCTGACCGACGGCAGGACCCGCGCGGCTCTTGGGCGCGGTGGAGGCTAAGAACGTGTGAAAAAATTCTGGTTTTGTACCCATCCTCGTAGCGGTCGATATAATTTTTAAATTAGCTTATGTTTTCTCTTTTTTACTTTGTCTGTCGTCCTGCATAACTTCTTTTTTAACCAACCGCCGGCAAAAGCTTTAAAGTTCTCCATTTTAAGTGAATCCATTGCTGAATATTGTAAGTCAAGCAGGCCCAGACACATTCCATGTGGACTTTCCAAAGACCCCGGAGGCGAAACTGTCTAAGCTTCAGTTTTTCCTTGATCCAGGCGTTTGGGAATTCGGCGATCGGGCCTCTCTGGCGATAAATATCCCTGGCCCGGGGAGTATCCATCTTTAAGATAAATGAGTCCACTGCGGGATGGTTTTCTATTCGAATGATCAAACGCCCTTTTTGGGAGAGATTTGGACGGCATTTTTCTTTCATGGGGCAGATGGAGCAATCATTGCCGCTGGCTCGATAGCGGTGTTCCGTGAGGCCAACGCGGTTTGTTTTGCCTTCATAGGATAGAGTTTTGCCAGCTGGGCAGGTGTAAATATCTTCTTTAAAATTGTACTCAAAAGCTCCCGAATAGAAAGAGGGATCAACCCCCCGTCTTTCAAATTGCGCCACTGACGTCTTGGATAGGTCCGGCATAGAGCCGATAAATTCAACGCCTTCTTTATCCGTTTGAATAATGTTCTCACGGTTGGTATAGCCTCCATCGGCTACCATCTGCTGAGGAAGACGGCCTGCGGTTTCTCTGATTCTTTCAAGGGCAGGCAAAAGCTGATTGCAGTCGCTGGCTTCTTGAGTGGCTTGCACGTTCACGATAATGCCATTGGCTTTGTCCGTTGATATCTGAACGTTATAGCTGGGGCCGTAACCCCCGTTGGATTGTTTCATAATGCGGGCTTGGGGGTCGGTTTGGCTTACTCTGGCTTTTTGTTTAAGCTCTTCGCCGGATTTTCTGGCGCGTATTTTCTCGAGCTCTTCGAGCGCTGATTCAAGGCGTGTTTTTCTTTCCCGGGCGGCGCGTTGACGGGCCTTACATGCACGATCATCGGATGGGGGGTCTGTGGGATCTCCCATTGACCGGATATGCTCTTGGGCCATTTTCAGGTGAACTTGGATTTTTTTTCCGTCCGGAATGAATCTGCCCCTGCATTGGCCCTGATCTTGGTGCCGTCATGCATGACTCTTTCTAAAGTGACAAGGTTCTGGGCGCTTAAAAGACCCAGACACTGGGTAAAGAGTTCATCCAGGGCCTCTTTATTACCGATTCTAAAATCCGAAAGTGTATGATGATTAATAATCTTCATTCCTGTCAGCCATTGGAAGGCCGGATGATACTCACAGAGTTTTTCCATCTCTCGGGCGGAACTTACGCCCTGGCTGTAGGCATAAATCCACAAGCTGATGAGTGTCTGAGGATCTGTTGCACTGCGTCCGGCTACACCTTCCACGGCGTTGATCTTTAAGTATAAAGAGGTAAGGTCCATTCTTTCGACAAACTCCCAGATGACCCTGGCCGGATGATCTTCAGGAATCAATGTTTCGACGTTGATTGTTTTAAATATCATCTGATCACGGTTGGCCTTGTCTAATCTTGGGTTGCGGCAAACAGCGCGATCTTGTTCTGTGTCTTTTATCCGGCAAAGGGGCATTGCAAAGAGAAGCTTTTGAGACCCACTCATAACCTTACGCCTTTGCTTTCTTAGGGCTGGGGATTCGTTTAAGTGTCAGAGTCTGTTTGTCTTCAACAATCCATTCGATAAATTCACCCTTTTGAATCTCCAACGCCTCTGCCAGAGGTGCCGGACAGATTAAATAATATTGCCTGGTGTTATTGCTTCTTTGAATAATTTGCATTGTTGATTTATATCCCATGAGCGCCTCCTGTGCTTTTGAGATATTATAACATAGCCCTACCGCTAGTCAATAATATACTAAGATAATTTTTTCACACGTTCTAAGCGGTTATACCACTAAATCATATTTTGCTTCCAATCACCCCGTACAAGGTA
>CAILAO010000814.1 GCA_903832105.1 uncultured Pseudomonadota bacterium
ACTTAATCATTGTCATAATCTTATTGACTTAAACGTGATCTCTTTCGGAAAACTTTTACTTGATCAGCCACACTTCGTCGTATCTCTCGTAGAAGTTTTAGCGAAAAAGCTCAAGCTTCAAGAAATAGATCACGTTTAAGTTTCAAGTTTCAAGTTTCAAGTCTATGTCTATGAGGACGTATACGTTAACCCAGTGCCATTCAGTACACACCCAAATGACTTTATTTTTTATGCTTTCTTGAGGAGTGAGGTGATTTAAAAGGGGTCGGCGTTTGCGTTTCTGGGATATTCGACATCTCACTTTTAAGCTGAGATGGAAGTTCTTGGTTCTGCGTACTTGTTTTGAGGGTCAATGTTCCGTTTTCATGAGCGCGGATGAAGGCTTTAAGTATATCTGGATCAAATTGATCGGCTTCCTTAGTTATACGTTCAACGGCATCTGATTGGTCAAGAAAACCTGAATAGGATCGTCCTGAAACCATGGCGTCAAATGAGTCTGAAATTCCTACGATTCGTCCAAAAAATGGAATTTCTTCACCAACTAGACCATCTGGATATCCGGAACCATCCCATTTTTCATGATGATGTTTAACTCCCGATATAAAACGTTGAGCGTTAGGCATATGACTGATGATTTCCGCGCCTATCGTTGGGTGTAACTTCATTTCTTCGTATTCTTCAGCGTTGAGCAAAGAAGCTTTTTTTAAAATATCGTCGGGAACGCCGATTTTGCCGATATCGTGACATAAGGAACTAACAAGAAGTAACCGTTTAACCTCGCGATTCAGCTTCAGCTCTTCCGCAATAGCCATACAGTAACGGCTTACACGCTCGGAATGACCATGGGTGTATGTGTCTTTTGCTTCCAGAGTGGCGATCATGGTTTCAATAATTCCGACCATCCACGAATCGAGCTCTCGTTTCAAAAGCATTGTGTCAAAACTTGGAGCACAGCGATCGATAAAGGCTTGGATAAGCTCCAACTCAAAATTGGAGAAGGCCTTTTTAGGCTGATCAAATTCGATGTGAATAATACAAATGGGTTCGTCATGATGAAGCATCGGCAAAATGACTCGATCCCTTCCTGAATATGTAACCTGCGGAGATTCTGCTTGGAGTAGAACGCCTTGCCGTCTCGCAAGGACATCTTCCATCGCTCGCTGACTTAAAAGAAAGGGTGCCTTTTCTTTGGTAAAGGGTCGGGTCGCATAAGGGATAAGCTGTCTGTTGGCTGGGACCCAGATAAAAAAGGCAGCCCGCGATGCAGAAGGTAGCAACTGCCCGATAGACTTTAGAAGAGTTTTACAGGCTTCTTCGAGATCATCAATAACAAGAATGTTATTTTCAAGATCAAACAAGTGTTTCATAGCTCGAACATCAAAGTTTGCTTGATTACCAAGGTTGAACTTATTCAATCTGATGGGTGTGAATTTCTTTTTTTCTTTGCCTGAACCAACGTCAATAGGACCGCTTAACCCTAACTGTTCTGCAATAAGCATATCGAACTCGAAAATTTCTGTGGCAAGCTGGATTTCCGGTTCAGATGAGGCAAATAGTAGCTCCGTTGAACCAACAAGTATTTTGTCACCGTTTTGAACAATGGAGTTCAATACTCGATCGCCATTGATGTAGGTACCATTTCTTGATTCAAGGTCCTCTATGATGTAGAGACGACCTCGCTTTTTAATTTTAAAGTGGGTTCTCGACACCTCTTCATCATTAATGACAACCTCGTTGTCAGGATCCCTGCCAATGCGGACTGGAAATGAAGCGAGTGGAATTCGCTTTCCAGTGTCCGGTCCTCTTTCGATGATAAGTGACGGCATTTTTTTAGTTCCATAAAAAAATAAAGAAACTCGTGTTCTTTATCGGCAGGAAAAAATGGAATATAAATTCTGTCACCAAAAAAACTAAACTAGTGAAAAATTCTTCCGATAGAGGAGAACGAGGGTTCGAATTACTAGACTTGAGTCAAAAAGGACGAAAAAGTTATGCAAAATCAGACGTCTAAAGTGCCATTCTCTCTCTTATTTATAGGTCTCCTGTTTGCTGCTGGAATTGATGAAGCTCGGGGCGAGAATCCTCCGCTTGGTAAAAGAAAGTATTTAATAGAGGGGGATATTCATAAACCAGTTGTAATTACAGAAAAGACAAAGGAAGTTACTGGAAGTTACTTACAAGACCCAAATTTTTTTACTGGACAGGATATAAAAGCAGGAAAAACTATAGACAACCCAAAAGCAAAGCCTCCTTCACCAAACTATATTCCGACAAGGTTGTCATTCAAGAAGATGAATATTCGCGGGGAAATTATAAACCCGAGAGTTTATTTTGAGAAACCAACCATTAACATCGATAGGGCAGATGAGCCGATTCCAGAAGA
>CAILAO010000815.1 GCA_903832105.1 uncultured Pseudomonadota bacterium
TGGCCTTTTTCACTCGCAGTGTGCGCCAAACTCGCAATGAGATAAGTCGAAAACTCTTTCTCATTCTGATGATCGAGCAATAACTCATAAATTTGCTCGATCTTTTCAGGCTGGGCATCTAGTAGCTTCACTAACTTCGAAAACGCCTCCTCCACAGTTGAGATTTTTCCATCATTATCCTGCAGCGCCTTTATCAATGCTTCTAAGGTGACGTTTTGAACTTCCCTTTTGTTTTGCTCGAAAATCTTTTTCTGATCAGGTTCATACTGAAAGCCAATTTCATCAAAATTATCCGATGATACGTGAGTATTGATATCTTGCTTTTGACATCGTTCGGCATCGTCTTTAGCCGCTTCCTTTGCTTCGATGAGTTTAAAAGTAACTTGATGCGTCGTCTCGACCCAGCCCATTCTTGGCATGGGATAGGCTCGCTCAGTTTCCGATAGCGCAAAACTCTCAATGATCCCCTCTTTATTAAAATTTATCGTTCCCCCACTCTCCTTCAAATCAACGGGTGGAGCCTCATCATGAAATTCCTGGTATGAAAGCCTTGTTTTATGAATAGTCGATTCACCTACCCTTTCATAGCGCACACGCGCTTTGCCATTCATGTCGGATTCTAGCGTGTCCCACCGCTGCGCGCCTGTTAGCGGTCCCTCCATCATCTGAAGTGAAAAAAGGGCAAATTTGAGATGATTAAGACTTTTTCTACTGTCTTCCTTCGAAATAAATAATTTTGAAATGGCGCCAGAAGGTTCATGTTGGGCATAAATGCGTTCATCCACAGTCTTGTTCTCAAACCGATATAAGACAAGATCTCCTTTTCCCGTGTGACTGACAAAGGTTTTAGTCACTTTTGCTTGAAACCCCCAATTCTGATAGCCGGGGAACACATTAGGTTGTTCGCTGGAAAGATTGGCTTTAGCCAAATAGTTGTATATCAAAACCTTGCCGCAGGGATTGTAGGATGGATTTTCGAATAAAACTCTCGCTCCACCATTCTCAACGCGCTCTGACCAGAGTTTTAATATGTGATGATCAAGTCTGAAGAGGTAAATCGAAAACAAAAAAAGCAGCCCAAAGGCTGCTATAAAGGCTAGGAGTATTTTCTTACGCATCCGTTTTGACTTTTCTTGTTAACATTTCTGCCGCATTCAATATATCTTCGACTCAAAATCACTCGAACGTATTATCAAAAGCACATGAATCAAACCACACGACGTTTTCTTCGAGGGTTTTGCCCTTCCACGCAAAGATCGGATAATAGAATCCGATAGATGTTAAATCTGGAAAACCAAAAAACCTCTTTATGAGTTTTAGTGCCCGTGGATGCGGCACGTTGACAGGAATACCAATGCCAGCGGTAACGCCAATGCTGCCATCCATGGTCGACAGTCTTTCCATACCACCCGCAACACACGGAGCTGTCTGATGCCCTTGACCTTTTATCGGAAAATTCATCTCAGCTTTCAGAAGGTCAACGTAGCCCATTGGTCCAGCATGTGCAATCCCGATATCAACACCACAAAAAACCGTTCCGACGAGTCTCGCGTATGGTCTGACGCGGGCCGCAATCCGAGAAAAATCGGGATGAAGAGGATCGGCAATCTCAATTCTCGTTGGATTGAGACCGACATGGCCCGAGACTTGCGTCCTAAGTACCATGGGTACCGGACCTAACATGAAATACTGCGCATGATAGAAAAAGGATTGCCCGTAGAACTCAAAGCCAGGAAGTACGAGAGTATCATATTCCCAACCTTGGTAGATTGCGATTCCGAAGATTTTAAATGTATCCAGGATTTTTGCACGTCCGTGGATCCCTTCGAAAAGAACTTCAGCTTCAATTTTATTTTCTAGAATATCCCCATCGATACCGTAGAAATATCCATGAACATAAGCCCTTTGATATCCATGCCCAGAAGCATAGATCTTTCCTTCACTTCCCATTTTCATGTTGTAGTTGTCGGTGCCAACCGTCCAAGAGACATCATGAGATGTCCACGGAATCTCATCCCGACCGGTTTGAATATTAGTGCGGGTTAACGCTTCCAGAGTCCCCCGTTCTTGTATGAATAAAGCATTTTGCTCTTCAATGGTTAGTGGTAACGTTACAGTTCCCTTTTCTTTATCAATGATTGGACGTTGAACCTCTAGCTCTGGCAGCGCCTGACCAATACTCCGCTCAAACGCGCGAACCCTACGTCTCATACTGGTGATAATCTCTGCCGCAAGATTGTCATCGGTATCCTTGTCAACACACAGAAAGCTGCCGTCCTCCTGATCAACCGCGAATTGATTTGAAGCGCATCTAGTATCATCGACGCTACTTGCAAAAGCAGAGGACGAAAACCATACGATCAGCAGTCCTAATCCTGAGAAAAAAACAATCTCCTTCATAAGATATGTTCTCCTTGTCCAAGACCTATTTTGGCATTTCTTCATACATTACACGTACTCCATGTTACTATTGTAACCGCTAATGCCGAAAACACTTAGAGCAAAAATGGTTTCTTTAGACACAATTACATATCCTGTTGTTTTTATTAACAATAAGTGATAACTGCTAAATCTGTGTCACGCGATGTTTTACTTAACGAAAGCCATGAATTAACTATGAGTAAAAAGCGAATATTGGTCATCCAACTAAGACAACTTGGTGACATCTTACTCACGACCCCATGTTTGAGAGAAATTAAGGCTGGTTTTCCCGATTCTCACCTTACCATGCTTACACACCGAATGGGGCGACATATTTTAGATCAGTGTCCTTATCTTGATGAACACCTGGTTCACGCGCCAGGAAATTCACTCCGCGACTTAGTACACGACTTTAATCTTGCACGACGTCTTCGAACGGCGAGATTCGATCTTGTGATCGACTTTATGAATAATCCTCGCAGCGCCATTTTGACGTTCTCTAGCGGTGCTCCTGAGCGCATTTCATTTTCGTCTTCTCGCTCATTTGTTTATACGAAAGTTATCCCGAGAGAAGGCTTCTCAGGCTACATCGTTCAAGATAAATTTCGCCTTCTTCATGCCATTGGTTTGAAGCCATCGTCTCAAAACCTCATCCTCCCTTGGTTTGAAAGCCATACGCCACCAACACGTTCCCTGATCGAAAAGCATCCTTTTTTAAGTGATTCCAGACTGCGCGTTGTCATTAGTCCCACCCATCGAAGGACACTCAGAAAATGGCCGCTTGCTCGTTATGCCGCCCTTTCCGACATGCTAATCAAGCGTTTGAATGCCTCTGTCATTTGGATTTGGGGGCCCGGTGAAGAGCAAGAGATCGACGAGGGCATAAGTCGCTGTGAAGAAAAAGCTTTCGTTATAAAAGCACCGCCAACATCCTTTCGTGAACTTGCTGCACTTATTGCAAATACGGATCTTTTTATCGGAAATTCCAATGGCCCTAGCCATATCGCTGTTGCTACAAATATTTGTTCTCTTCAGCTTCATGGACCCACATCAAAATATGATTGGTGTCCACTGACATCACAACACACAGCTATTCAGTCTGAGGATCTTGGGACTAAGGGCAACCCTGATATCGCCGCAATCACTCTTGAATACCTGTGGAAACAGCTTGAGCAAATGTCTCCTGTTTTTCATAAACAGCGAGAAAAACGCGAAAAGAAACGCTTTTTCAATGCTTGGAGCGAATCTTGGGAATCTTTTCAGGTTTAACTTTTTTTGAAAGAACTCACACATGCTTAATCTCCCACGCATGACGCTTGTCAAACAATCGTTCGATACATCGGGTCTTCACACTGTACACGAAATTAAACAGTCTATTATGTCTCAGTGCGTTTCTCTTCACATCGAAAAACAAATCAAACCTGGTCAATCGATTGCGATCACGGCCGGAAGTCGCGGTATTACAAATATATCTGGTATTTTAAAGACGCTTTGTGACTACTTCAAAGAGCTCGGTGCCAATCCGTGGATCGTCCCAGCGATGGGAAGCCATGGCGGAGCCACCGCCGAAGGACAAGCGGCGCTACTCGCAAAGAAAGGTATCTTAGAACAATCGATCGGTGCACCGATTCGTTCAAGTATGGACGTGGTCTCTCTCGGAACTGGAAAAAAGGGGTTTCCCGTTTATATTGATGCACTCGCTTCCAAAGCGGATCACATTGTAGTTGTGAATCGCGTCAAACCTCATACAAAGTTTGAAGGACCTCTCCAGAGTGGCCTTTTTAAGATGATGGTCGTCGGCCTTGGGAAACATAAAGGTGCTGAAGTAGCCCATCAAGCAGCTCTTTCTGACGGTTTTCCTACAGTGCTTTCGACGGCGGGAAACGTCATTCTTAATCACTGCCCTATTCTTTTTGGACTCGCAATCGTTGAAAATAGTTATCATCAAGTTCACTCACTAAAAATTCTTCTTCCAAGGCAAATCGAATCTGAAGAGAAAAAGCTGCTACGTCTCGCCTCTGATCTCGTTCCTAAAATTCCATTGAATGATATCGATCTTCTCATTGTCGATCAGATCGGGAAAGACATCAGTGGTTCCGGCATGGATACGAAAGTCATTGGGCGTGATCGTGAAATTTTAGGAACCCTCATAAAAAGCCCTCGTATTAAGCGAATTTTTGTCCGAGATCTTTCTCAAGGTTCTGATGGCAATGGTTTCGGAATAGGTCTTGCAGATTTCACGACGAATCGTCTAATAAAGGCCATCAATCTCTCGAAAACCTATGTCAACGCACAAACCGCCATGAGCCCAGAAAAAGCCGCCCTTCCCATGTATTTCGAATCCGACGCTGCGGCAATAACCGAGGCTTTTAACTCCATCGGAAATCCTTCACCTCAAATAACAAAGTTGGTCCGGATTAGAGATACGCTTAATCTCGAATTTTTGTATGTTTCAGAGAGCCTTGTAGGCGAACTTCCTCGAAGCGCCTGCATTGTTGGTGAGCCCCAAAAAATCGAGTTTGATGATTGTGACAACTTGCTAAATTTTTAATAAACATCTGGTTATGGTAAGTTTATTTCGCGTCTTTTGAAGGATCTTCTTCAACTTGTCTTTCTCGTTTCATCACGTAGAAAAAGTCTCGATTATCTGGAATGCCCACAAACCTTGGCAGGATCAGCCCCCTAACCCTCCCATCCAGCACATTCATTCCCGAAATCAAATGTTCGATAAAAAGATCTGACTGTTTTCGCCTGAACAATGAAAGGTAAGTATGCTCCATGGCATTCATGTCAAGATGCTGGGCATAAGAACAGCGATAGCCTAGAAATACCAGGGACATTGCGGGCGGAGTTACAGAGGAAAAATAAGTATAAACTAAATACCTCTTCGTGCCGTTCTCAACCATACAAACACCAGCACGCAGTGTCCGAAACTTGCTGTCTTGCGAACCCGACCAATTTCCTTCTGCCCAACGTCGAACATACTTTCCCGGAACAGTTTCTTTAGACACCTCATCGATATCAAGAACGGCTACCCCGTTTTGACGCGCATGAAGTATGTCTTCCATCATGGCGTTATCCTCCTCCTGCCACGTCTTCATCACGATTGATTTATCTTTCTTGATAACAAACGTAGCGAGCCCAGGCTGGAGCTTACTGAAAAGGACACCATGCTCAATAAAACCATAGTGACTTCCGAAATTTTTTAGGGCTAGATCTCCCCATTTGAAAGCAGCATGACTTCTTTTAAATCCACCCGTAAAGGTCGAAATCACTCTTTTTGCGTATTTTGAATTTAAAAGTCCAAGGGGAACGAGGGGAGCCACATCTCCGATACCATCGGGACCAGGCAAATTTCTATTGCGGACTTTTTCTAGAGTTCTATCTGACCAATCGACTCGCGGATGATCGGTTCCTAGAGAAAATCCAAGCTCATGAAAATCGAGGTCAAAAGCAATCGAATAGACCAGGGCATCTTTTTCTACATTGTCTAGAGTCCCGATTTCAGATTTAAACTTCTCATAGATATCATTTTCAACATAACTCGGTTTAATTGTGCTGATATAAACATTTTTGATGTCTTTGACCGGATACCACTTCCCAACACGTATTTTACCGTCAACTTTTTCCTCAATTTCGATACCTAAATCAGTCGGCTCTACTGAAACGTCGCGGTAGTTAGAGCCAACAAGCGCTTCAAGCGGCTTTGCCGTTTTAGGTTCCTCATTCCCAGCTCCGCCCTTACTAGCGTCCGACTTAGGTCCAAAAGAGCTTTCTGACTGAATCAGAAAATGGTCTTTGAAAAACGTACTTTTGAAAAATGAAGTAATTCGTTCGCCGCCCCAAACATGATCGCGCAAGAAATCGGTAATCCACTCCTTCGTGGAACGATGACCATCAATTTTGTTTCTTAAAAACAACTGTTTTTCGCAAATTGGCGCGAATGGCTTCTTCGAAAACCTTGCCTCCCTAATTGGATAGGTTGGCCTTGACCAAAGGGGGCATGGAATTTTGTCGTTTCCGTTCTCTATAACAATTCCGTCAACATAACTGGCGTCGAGTTTGATCGCATTGACCTGCGGAAACAGATTTTCAAGGTGATAGGTGAATGTTTCACCGCTCTTATGCCAACGGAGCTTTAAAATATACCAACTATTAATTTTGGAGTTTAGGTTGATAAGCTCAACCTCACCCGTTTTACCATCATCTTGCAAGATCGTTATTTTTTCGGAAATCTTGTATGGCTGAATATCGATAATGCTTTTTATTTCGATATTGGGTGCTTTAGCGGGAATGGGAATGGGAGCGGGGATAGTTTTCTCGTCCGCGACAACATATCTCTTTTCAAATTTTTCCGTTGGATCTTCTTTTCCGATGTCGGCATTGGACTCGAGTCCCAGTGATCCGTCGCTAGATAAAACAAAACTCACACCTACTAAAATAAAAAAAACAGAGAAACAACTTTTCATTCTTTTGATTTGGAGAGATGAACCCCGGGCGACACGAGATGGAGATAGCCTACTCAACATTGAAGCGCCTATAGAAATGCTAGTATTGAAAACCCAATAAAAGCTCTTTAAAAAAGATCCTCTGAAAATCCACTATATACTAGTTTATATGAAAAACAGGTGTTATAGAAAGCAAATCCGATGAATCTCAAATCGGGGGGGTCGCAAAGTGCTGACTCATTTACCAACAACTTTAAATGACCTCCATCACCTTGGGTGGGATTCAGTCGACGTTGTGCTTGTGACAGGTGATGCTTATGTCGACCATCCTTCTTTTGCGATAGCCACACTTAGTCGCATGTTGGAATCTCGGGGCTTTCGCGTCGCGATTCTAAGTCAACCCGACTGGCGATCAACGACTCCATGGCTTACATTCGGGAGACCACGACTTTTCTTCGGAATCTCAGCAGGTAACATGGATAGCATGCTTAACCATTATACTGCCCGTAAAAAGCCCCGCAGCAACGACGCCTTTAGTCCCGGAGGAAAGGCTGGTCTCAGACCTGATCGGGCGACCCTTGTCTATGCCCATAGAGCAAGAGGAGCCTTCCCAGAAGTGCCTATCATCATTGGAGGTATTGAAGCATCTCTTAGACGACATGCACACTATGATTACTGGAGTGACTCCGTCAAACGCTCGATTCTTCTTGACTCGAAAGCTGATCTTCTCGCATGCGGCATGGGCGAATACACGCTTCTGGAGTTGGCAGAGGCTCTCCGGTCGGGTCAGACATTAAAAGGATTGCGTCATTTGAGTGGCATTGGATATTCCCTCGGTGCAAGTCACACACCCGCCGATCTCCCAAAAGATGGAATTCTACTCCCTTCTTTTGAGGAAGTTGCTGAAGACAAAAAAAAATTCGCTCTAGCAACGAAAATCATCTATGAGCAAAATCACTCCGATTCCGGGCGATCGTTGATCCAATATCACGACCGTCGGGCCGTGATCGTTAATCCCCCAAGGACGCCGCTCACAGGGCAAGAGTTTGACAAGATTTTTGAACTTCCTTATACGCGAAGGCCACATCCCGACTATAAGGAGCCAATACCAGCGTATGACATGATAAAGAACTCTATCACCATTGTACGCGGCTGTTTCGGGGGCTGCTCATTTTGTGCACTGACGCTCCATCAGGGCCGCGTGATAACCTCTCGGTCAAAAAAAGTCCGTGCTAAAAGAGATCTCCACATTGGTTGACTCGCCAGACTTTAAGGGCACGATTTCCGATCTTGGAGGACCTACCGCCAACACGTACGGCATGGGGTGCCTTTCCCATGTGCATCAAAAAAGGTGTCAACGGTTGTCTTGTGTTTTTCCCAGTATCTGTCCCCATCTTAAAACTGATCATGGTGAACTTATTGAGCTTTTGAGAGCTTGCCGCGCAAAACCAGGGGTCAAACACTCCTTCGTAGCCTCCGGTATCCGTATGGATCTAGCCATCAAGCATCCCGAATACATCGAGGAAATTGCCACACACCATGTTGGAGGACATCTAAAGATTGCGCCAGAACACATTCATCCCTCTGTACTAAACTATATGAGAAAAAGTTCTTTTGATGACTTTGAGACTTTTTGTGCTGTTTTCGAAAAAGCGTCACTGAAAGCAGGAAAAGAGCAATATCTTGTACCTTACTTTATGTCTTCTCATCCAGGATCTGAACTCTCTCACATGGTCGACCTTGCTCTTTACCTTAAGTCGAAAAAACTTCGCCCCGAGCAAGTTCAAGAGTTTATCCCTTTTCCAGCCACACTCTCAACGTGCATGTACCACACAGGGATCGATCCCTTCTCCGAAAAATTCGTCTATGTACCCAAAAAAGAAAAAGAACGCACGTACCAGCGAGCTCTTCTTCAGTACTATAATCCTGAAAATCGAAAAGACCTCGTTCAAGCTTTGAAGGAAGCTGGACGAGAAGATTTAATAAAAAGCGGGGCCCTCCTCGGGCAACATTCCGCCAAAAAGTTTCCACGAAAATCATAGTTGATAGCTGCGTGCATCGACATCAGAGATACGTCAAAGTTAGACTTGCATTTTGCCGTGTTCGTTTTCTCCACCCTTTTAACTCTATATCCTTCTATAATTAAAAGAATTTATATTTTTCTATAAAAACCATTAAAGTTTTCTAAAATTCTTCCGAATCAATAGTATGGAGAGGGTTCAAAACTCTCCGATTCCTATCAATATCGTTTAACTATCTGTTTTTATTTGTTTTAGTGAAATATCTATTAGAAACAATGCTATAAGCCATTATTCCAAAAAGGGGGTTTTTATGAATAAAATTGACAAAATATCAGGCAGTTACAGGAAGATGCTGAGTCTTTCATGTCTGGCACTGTGGACGATATGGTTTTTAGGCGTAGCCGGATACGCCTTAGGCAATCCCTATAGCCTGACCTACTCGGGACGTCTTACTGCCTCTAATGGCTCTCCCATCGAAGGACCGATAAATCTGCAAGTTCAATTTTATAACGAGTCTATCGGCGGGGAAGGACTCCTGGTCGAGCCTATCTCGTTTACAAACATCTCCCTTGATCAAGGCATCTTCCAAATCACCCTCGATCTTCAAAAAATTTCGCAAAATGATTTTCACAAAGTTTTTGCAAGCAACGCACCAGCTTGGATAGAAGTTTCCAACGTCACCGAAGCCGCACCCATTGTTTATCCAAGACAGAAATTTTCTGTCGTCCCTTATGCGTTAAAAATTCCAGTCGACGAAAAGACGCTTGTTTACAGTTCGGACGGCAAGCTAAAAGTGGGTGATTTGCCTATTCTGACGCTCGAATCCACCGGTTCAACAAATTTCACGAAGATTAAGTCTGCAAGCGAAATAACTCAAGACGTGGTTTACACATTTCCAGCCGCGCCAAGCGCTGGGGCCTACCTCAAAACAGACTCCTCCGGTAACTTTTCTTGGGGAACACCTTCCGGTGCGGGAGATATGTCGCAGGAGATGTATGACGTTAACCAAAACAGTATCGTCGATAATGCTGAGAAGCTTGGAAGCGAGCTGCCAAGCTTTTATCGAGACGCGAGCAATATAAATTCCGGGACATTAGCCGATGCGAGACTCTCGTCCAGCGTCATGTCTGGCGTGAGCGCTGCAAATAATGCCGTAAGCGCCAACACGCCATCTCGGATCGTGATTCGAGACGGGTCGGGAAACTTCAGCGCCGGATCAATTACCGGGAATCTAGTTGGTAACGTCACAGGAAACGTTTCTGGGTCTTCTTCTTCGTTCACAGGATCTTTATCAGGAGATGTCACGGGAACCCAAGGTGCTACAGCTATTGCGACAGGTGCTGTCACCCTTTCAAAAATAGCGGCTTGCGCTAATGGCGAGATTCTTAAAATGTCAGGTGTGAACTGGACCTGCTCTGTTGACTCCAATGCGGGTGGAACCGTGACCTCTGTAGCGACGGGAACAGGTCTTACTGGAGGTCCCATCACAGGATCAGGAACA
>CAILAO010000816.1 GCA_903832105.1 uncultured Pseudomonadota bacterium
CAGGACCTATCGGACGGAAGGGGGCAACGGATTTTTTCAGGAAAAGAAATCGACCAAACGTGGGACCAAACTGACTGATGAGGTGTTGGTTAAAGTGCAGGGATTATTGAATTTGGGGAAAACGCCTAAAGAAATAGGAGCCGAGTTGGACATCAAACGGGACACGATTCAAAAAGCGATCAGTGCCCATCGGTTGACAAAACCCTCTGTACCTGCAGCACCGCTTATTCATGAAAAGACACAAAGTGAAAGGAGCAAGGAAGATAGTGCTGCCGTGTTAGGAGTTGGGTGTACCAATGTTGTAGGCCGGATAGAAGCTATTCAAAAAAAAAAGTAGCAACACCTGTTTTTTTTGACAACCTGGATGTAGAGAAAGCCGGCGTTTTGGTATCGTTACCCGCCCTTCTGAGTAACGGTTTATTATCAGGGAAAAACATACTTCAATTCGACGAAGGCTATTACAGCCTGGCATCCATACTAATAAGTCTGGCGTTTTGCATCCTGCTGCGGATAAAAAGCATAGAAAAAATAGGTGACGAAGCCCCGGGCGAGTTAGGGAAAAGCATTGGCCTGGATCGCATTCCTGAGGTAAAAACGATACGAACAAAAATCGTAGATTTTTCAAAGGATGGACAAAGCGAAGAATGGCTGAGAGAGCTTTCAAAGCAATGGATGCACCAGAACGTTGAATTAGCCGGGGTTTTGTATCTGGATGGTCATAATGATGTTTATTATGGGAAGGAAAATAAATTACCTCGCAGCTTTATGACCCGTCTACGATTGGCCATGCGTGCCACCACCGACTATTATGTTTGTGACAAAATAGGCCAGCCTTTTTTTTCAATAAGCAAAAGCATCAGCGGGAGCATGATAGAGGTCATTAAGACAGATATCGTTCCCCGACTTGAAAACGATGTTCCAAACCAACCGGACGAGGAAGCCTTATTGAAAGACCCATTTTTACACAAGTTCATGCTGGTCTATGACAGAGAGTGCTATAGCCCGGATTTTATGATTGATATGTGGGACAAGCGAATTGCCTGTTGCACGTACAATAAATATGTAAGTGAACCCTGGCCGGTAACTGAGTTTAGCGCGTGTGAAATAGAAAATGAATACGGGGAAAAAGAAATCATCCAGTTAGCCGAACGAGGAATATTATTAGAAGGAAACGAAACCGAAGCTTTAAAAGAGTCCATCACGGTAATTGAGCTGGAAGAAAGCGCGGAAGGCTATAAAATGAAAACCACAAAAAAGCGCACCAAAAAGAAACGGCAGATATGGGTAAGAGAAGTACGAAAAATACGCGATAATGGAAACCAGACATCCATAATAACCACCAACTATAAATTATCCCTTGTCTTGATAGGTATCTATATGTTTGCACGATGGTGTCAAGAAAACTATTTCAAATATGCGATGAAAAATTTTGGTTTAGATATGGTTATAAGCTATTTCCATACAGACATTCCTGACACTGATGAGCTCGTAAATCCAGCTCGGAGGGCTCTCGAAAAGAAGATCAAGAGTAAGAATGCCAAGCTAAAGCATCTTGAAGCCAAATACGGAAGCCTACACTACAACAGTGAAATAAATGAAAAACAGTTTGCCAACGTTAC
>CAILAO010000817.1 GCA_903832105.1 uncultured Pseudomonadota bacterium
CATCATTGAAGAATTCACTTTTGTGCCACTGAACGAGAAATGCCCTGGTGTCACTGGGCTTGAAACGCAACACTTATCCAACTCCCCTTGATCAAAATAATACATGCCGAGATTATTAAAAATACGAATAGATGTCGCGCCATGTTGAATTTCATTAAGATAAAATCCTTCAATGTCAGCCCATTCACTTGCACGAAGAGTCGTGCGGCACGAATACAAACAAAAAACGATGCCAATAACGACCAAGGCTACCTTGCGGACAAATGATTGTGGAATGACGTCAAAAGCAGCGCCAACGAGAAGACCTATGCCGATCATAGGAACATAAAGCCAGTGTTCAAGCCACATTGCATTGAGAGGTACTATTCCGGTGTAGGGAAGCAAAGCGGCCATCACGCAGCCAACACCGAGTGCAGCTTTCGGAGTCCTGCGCATTCCGAAGATACCTACTGCGGCTGACACCACTAAAACTGCAATGCCAAATGCCCCGCGTAAGCTCCCAAAACCTTCATAAGCCAAGTAAGGTTTTTCGTAGGTTAACTTCAAAGGAAACAAGATAAGCAAAGTATAATCCCACAAAACGGAAACAAATGTAGTCAACCTTAAAGTAAGGTTTTCAGTGTAAAGATTACGTTCCAGCGAAAGACCTGTGCCTTGACCAAAATCAAGAAGTGTAAGTTTAAAGATGGAATAAACCCCTGCGAGAATGATGAATAAAAAAAGCACGATGACTTCATTTTGATGAAGCTTCCGTTTCTGGCTGAACGTTACATAAATTGCACATAAAAGTGCTAAAGGGGCTAATACAACACCGTTTTCTTTACTCAGTAACGCGAAAATCATAAAACAGGGAGGCAAAAGCCGAAATAGTAATCTGCATTTCTCCGGGAAATTTTGCAAAGTTTTAGTCCACAAAAGAAGCGCCATAAGGATAAAAAAGAGGCATAGGGGATCACTAAGCCCGGAAATATAAGCAACGGCTTCTGTTTGCGCTGGATGTAAAAGAAAAAAAGCAGCGCCAATTCCCGCGGAGGCAGATGAAAGCCCCAGCAAAGACAACCAGTGAAACACCAAAACACCATTTGCCGAGTGTAGCAAAAGACTCATCGCGTGGTAGGGCCATGTTACCGCGTCACCGACAATGGAATACAAGATAGCGAACAAAAGCTGCTGATTTGGCCGATAGAAATTGTCCTTAAGCCCCGCACCTTCTGTTACTGATGAACGATAAATTTGAGGGATTTCAGTGAGAGAATGCACATGACGATTCTTTTGAATGAAAAGCTCGTCATCGAAAAAAAAAGAACCACTTAATGAGGGGACATAACACGAAATCGTCCAGATGACGAGGATGAAGCAAATAAGAATATTTTTTTGTTTCACTTTGAACATCTTGCCCAATAGAGATCTTAAAGTAGAGTTCCAGAGAAGAGTATCTCATCAACCATCAAGAAAATGCAAGGCAAAGGGCGAAAGGCAAATTGCAAAAAAAAAGGGAGG
>CAILAO010000818.1 GCA_903832105.1 uncultured Pseudomonadota bacterium
TTCCATCGCTTCAATCGCCGTTACTTTAACGAAATTAAAATTTTCGTATAACTTATTATTATAAAAGGAAATATTTAAAACACTAAAAAAAGTCCTAAAGTTTTTTTGTCGAATCTCCGAACTCCTCTTATGTGGGTAGGGAAAGCGTTGTTACCTTAGAGGAAGATTGATTTTCTTCATTGTTTGTGATGACTTGTTAACTTTTTCTTACGATTTAATCAATCCGAGACAGCTTTCCCACAACATTGACGGTTTTTTAAAAGGGGCCTTCCACCATGCGAGAATGTTTGGGGAACGTAAAATTTAGCAAGCGAAGAGATGGAACTGTTAGAGGAAATCATCCATCGAAACTAGCTAAAGGATCGTTAGCCAGACATTCGCTTGTCTGTGCAACATATCCTTTACTATCATTTTCAAAACATGGCTGGTGTTGTAACGACACTGGTCCAACCACCTTGCCCGCGCCGGGAGGAACAACGAGCCCGGCGCTCTACGGGCACTCTAAAAAAAATTTGGTGTCCATTTTTTAGTGGGATATACTTTATAGGAATGATCTTTCGGGAGTTGCTATTTGATACTTTGGAGATATCGTTTCTTGTATCTCTGTCTATTTTTTTTGACGGAGTCACACGTTCTTTACGCGCAGGATGTTCTTCCTCAGGGCGTTATTTTTTACCAGTATTTATACCGTCATCTAACTTCACCCGCCTATAAATACGACGAAACAGGAACCAGAAAGCCAATTGGGGAAATGTTTTCGCGTGTTTTGAGCGGTCCGGAACTCCTCAATGGGAATGGCGGTTCTCTGATGCAAACCCTAGCTCAGGAAATTAAAAAATATGATGGAGCTGATAACGGCCCTAACAGCCTTTCAAATAAACTCTATTTGGGTACAATTACGGGTGATATTAAGGGTAAGATGACTGGCCAGGGAATCGGCTTCGGAATCGGAATCACAGACCATTTATCGATCTTCGTTGGCGTTCCTATCGTCAGTGTTTCCGTAGATGCCAATCTCGTCTACAACGGGGAAGGTAATAACGCCGCCCAGATCAAAGAGGAACTTGGCGATATCGCCTTTGACGAACTAAAAGATGGCCTCAATCAGGCCGCAGGACTTAATCAAGCGAAAATCGAAGAGCAAATTGCATCTTATGAGTATGCTCCACTCGGCAAATGGCAAAAGAGCGGGATCGGCCACGTCGTGACTGGTGTCAGGATGGGTTGGATACGTGAACTTTCAAGGGCTTGGTCGTATGGGTTTGGTCCGGCCGTTTCACTGACGTTTCCGACTGGCTACAAGAAAAATCCAGATATTCTTCAGGACGTCGGATTTGGCGAGCCATATTATTCTCTTGGTACGAATATTGACCAAAAATTCTCCCTCCTGAAACGGTTTCATGTTGGTGTTCACACGGGATATGTTCTTAACCTTTCAAATTCAATTGAAAGACGGGTTCCGGAAGGGGCAGAGCAACTCGTCCCCGCGAGTCGGAAAAGCGCAGTCAAAATAACCCCGGGTGATGATACTGACGTTGCGCTTTCGTTAAAATTCACGGTGCCATTTTTCGAAATCGGCATTAGATCAGGCATAAAAAGACACTACAACGATACCTATAATGGAAGTCTCGACGGAAATTATCGAACGTTGGGCAAGGGGAGCGATAAAGAAGTTTTCTACAATCATTTGTCTCTCTCGTTTGAAACTCTTTCAGCCTTTATGGCAAAGAAGTTTTCATTTCCTTTTCTTCTCACTTTTGCAGCACGTGTCCCGATGAAGTCAAGGAATATGGTGGATACAGAACGCTATTATGAACTCAACTTCTCAAGTTTTCTCCCGACACCGTGGATGGAAGAGAAGAAAAAAGATGCCGAAGACGTTAAAGACAAAGAACATAAGCAACGAAAGAAAAAACATCCCAAGAAAGCAGATAGACCTTTCTAGATCAGCGGTCATCGTTCATCTGATTACTAAAATCAAATAACCCTCTTGATCCAAAGGGGCGCTAAAAAAAATCTTTCTCAACCGGCAAATCTTCAGTCTTCGGGATTTCTTCGAGCGATATCGTTAGGTACATAAACCCCGCTTGCCTTCGGTAGATTTTTATGCGGATCTGTTCATGGGGGGAGAGATTCGTTAAAACCCTTTGTAGGTGATTCATATCGCTAATTTTAGTGTCGCCGATACTTAAAATCACATCACCCATCTTTACGCCGGCCTTAAATGCAGGACCTTCAACAATCAGATTGGCAACGATGACCCCGAACAAGCCATTCTGGTCCACACCGATATTTGATTCAAGATCATCCTCGGGCTGGATGTTTTTGCCCACAACTCCGAGCCACGGCCTCTTGACCTTGCCGTGTTTTTGAAGGTCATCGACGATTTTACGTACAAGATTGATGGGGATGGCAAAACCAATGCCTTCACCTTTCTCGCTAACAGCGGTGTTAATACCGATAACTCGTCCTCTGATATCGAGCAGCGGGCCTCCGGAATTTCCAGGATGAATCCCCGCGTCTGTTTGGAGAAAATTATCGTAGGGACCGGCGCCGATCACACGACCTTTTGCCGAAATAATGCCGCTTGTAACTGTGTGCGCATATCCGAACGGATTTCCAATAGCGAGGACAATATCACCAACTCTTAATGAGTCACTATTTCCAAGATCAAGAGCCGTAAACGATCCCGCAGTTTTATCCGGAGTGACATAAAGAAGCGCTAGATCTGTTTTGGGATCGCTTCCCATCACCTTTGCAAGTAACTGCTTTCTTGAGTTTGCTAAAAGGACATGAATGGAACTCGCGCCCTTGATGACGTGATGATTCGTAACGATAAATCCTTTGCGATCGATCATCACGCCTGAACCAAGTGACTGGCTAGTTGTTGAATTTGGGAGGCGTCCTTGCAAAAAGAACTTGTAGACATCCAGATCGGCTGACCCCTTTTCCGTATATGAAGTCGTTCGAATATTCACAACACCGGGAATTGCCTTCTCTGCGATATCGGCGAATGACTCGATAATTTTAGCTTCCACACAATCAAGCGTGGGCAGTGTCAATGCAAAAAGGAAGACGCCGCCCCACCCCAAGAACGCTTTATACATAAACGAAGTGACCTCACTAAAAATGTAAGCCCTAACCGTCTATAAAAATTAAGATAGTTCTAGGTCATAGTATCATCTATGGGCTAGTGCAGTCGAGCATTTTATAGTATGGTTTCAGGGTTATCGATAGATTGGCGATAATCGGCTGACTCTAGTAGTAGGAGGTTTTATGTTGGTGCAGGCTCCTCATAGCAAACTTTACTATGCCACCTGGATTTTCATCCTCACTCTTGTCGCGGGTTTTTCCGGAATATTGGGTATTGCTACTGTTGCTTATTATCAAATTTTTTTTGGTGACAATTCAAATCTCGAACGCTCCGCAATTGTTTCAAAAATTAACGATGAAACAACCATCTTTTACCTTGATGGCAAAACACGACTTGGGAGTTTTTTTGATAGCGGTCATAGACGCTACATTTCTATCGATGAAATCCCACCTCATCTCATCAATGCGGTCATTGCTGCGGAAGACAAGAACTTCTATCATCATAATGGCTTTGACTTTGGCGCAATGATATCCGCCTTTTTAGATGGACTGAAATCAGGGCGTTTTCGCGGAGCCTCAACCATTACCATGCAAACAGTCCGCAACGTGCTCGAAAGTTGGGAACGAACGTATTCCAGAAAATTCCGCGAAATTATCGCCTCAATTCAGATTGAACGGATGTATTCAAAGCGTGAAATTCTGGAGTTTTACTTAAACCAGTTTCATGTGGCCGCGAACGGTCATGGCATTGGAGTTGCCGCTCGTTATTATTTTGATAAAGAGATTAAAGAAATAGACTTAGTAGAAGCGGCCTTCATCGCGGGCTCAGTTAAGGCCCCAAGTCGCTATAACCCGTTTTTAAAATACACACAGGAAGAGCGGGATCGATCAAAAGAACGAGCGGGTGATCGTAAAAATTATGTACTTCGTCGCATGTATCAACAGGGCTGGATTACGGAGGAAGAGTTTAAAGACGCCTATGGTAAGCCTGTTCCATTTAAATTTGGTAAATTCGCCTATAAAGAGGTGGGACTTGTAGATTTAATTAGAAGACAAATCAACGCACCTGAAATTCTGCAGTCGCTTAATATGGATAACCCCGCGGAAATCAGCGGAGCGGGTCTCCGAGTTTTTACAACCATCGATTCTGACATGCAGCAGGCAGCGCAGCTAGCCATGCGCCGCAACTTATCACGACTCCATACGATTTTAGAGGGGTTTTCGGTGCTGCCCCAAGAAGAATATAAACCTCTTCGCAATCTTGAGGTTAATGAGTTCTTTGCAGGAAAAGTGATTGAAATCCTCGGTACTGAAAAAGATTTTACGATCAGGCTTAATTTCGGCTACCCCTCGGGAGTCATTCCGCACGAATCCTTGATGCGCTACGCAAAACTGCTCGATCTTCCTACCGGTAAAGGAGAGAAATTTTATCTTGACCTCTTACATAAAGGCATAAAGATCGGCGATGTTCTTTTTGTCGAAGTAAAGGAATACGATCCGGCAACGAA
>CAILAO010000819.1 GCA_903832105.1 uncultured Pseudomonadota bacterium
CTTTTTGCCGTTTCTCGCACATTTGTTCTAACCGAAAGTTCTTCCGGAAAATTAGAGAGATCCTGAAGGGCATTGAAAAAATTTGTCATTTCCTCAGAGACACTTGTCGCAAGTTGCGGGTTATAAATAGCCTCTAACGACTTTAAGGCGGAATTTTTCGAACTATTGGCGCCTGCGCCCTGACTTGTTCTATTGATCTGATTTTCGATGAACTGATCGTGAGATCTCGTGATGCTCTGCGTATAGGCGCCATCCCCGATCAACAAGTTTCTACTTAAAAAAGGCAAGCGGGCTTTGACGTTGACTCTCTGCCTAGAATAGCCTTCTGTCTGGGCGTTGGCGATGTTATGGCCTGTCGTATCAACGCCCTGTTTTGAGTTATAGAGCGATTCTGCGCCCACGTTCAATATGTGAAACAGACCAGCCATACTATGCCTTTACGCACAACACCGAGTTCGCATCTGTTGCTTTCTGAAGTCCTTGTGCGTTATATGACGCTGTGAATTCAGCATCTAATTCTTTCCAAAACCTATAACTTTCCTGATAGTTTTGGATCATCTTTTGAAGAGTGATTTTATTTTGCTCAATCGCTGGTTGGATCTCGATCATCATTTTCTGAAAGCCCTGAATCAATTCTTCAAGGCTCTTAATCTGGTGATCAAGCACCTGCGAGGAAAGTCCTTGTACCGGGAAGCCCTCCCTGATTTTCTTTAGAAGCTCGACGTGCCAACTAAGACCTTGCTCTTTCTGAGAGGGCGAGCTTCCCGAAGCGATCGTGTCATACCACAACACGACCTTTGTCGTGTATTGTTTGAGCTCTTCGAAAACGCTCTCGATTTCTTGGCCAATCTCCGTCTTCTTCCGCTGGGTCTCTTCGACGGCTGCGAAGTTTGCCATTTTGATGCCATGGTGTTCGCTTTTGATAATGTCCGGCAAAAGCGTGTATAGCTTCATCATTTTCTGAATACACTGCTTGATCGCCGCCGTTACTTCGATAACGGATTCACACGTTAACGATCGACTCATACCGCCATCTCCGTTTTAAAATTAAATATAAACCAACGGGAAACAGTCGAACAAAGATCACAACACTATCGGGAATAAAAAGTTTTAACGAACTTCACGCTCTGCAAGTTCTTCTCTAACCGCCTCTTTCATCATGCCATCGGCGATATTTCCGGAATCAACTTGATAGGTGCCATCTTGAATGCGTTTTTTAACCTCGGCAATTTTATCTTCGCGAACGTCTGGCGTTTCTTTTGCGATTTTCATCGCTTTTTTCCTGGCCTCAGCAAGTTCACGCGCTTTCGGAGAGAGCTCCACGCCATAATTCTCCACTCCACCCTTAGAACTCGACTCATCAGTTTGCTGGAGGAGATCAACCTTCTTCGCCTGTTTTGTCTTGTCGGCCTTATTTGGCTGATTGAGTTGAGTTGAGCCTATTTGTTGAGAATTTGAAATGGAGTCAGTTTTCATAATTTACTATCCTTTTAAGTTAAGGACGTTGTTTCCTTATCGTATCATCATCTATTGTACCTTGTTTCTGGTCAGTGCGAAATCGCCGATACTCTTGTTCGGACACTTCCTGTGTCCGATACGCCTGAATTCCGGGGGAATTATCATCTTTTTTTTGCGGTCTTTCAACATGTTCCATGACCTTAAGCATGTGTTTTTCTATCGAATCAGCTAATCCCGTCTGCCTCTGGCCAGCCATAAGCTTAGCATATTCAGTATCCAGGAGACCTCGATAAATTTCTTCGGCATTTCCTCCGTCGATAAAACCCGATTTTTGCACGGTATTTAGATC
>CAILAO010000820.1 GCA_903832105.1 uncultured Pseudomonadota bacterium
ATCCAGTGGAAAAAGGAGACGTTGTAAAGGAAATATTAGTCGATGGACTGCTTTATTCACCGACAACAAAAAGTTTGAGCGTTTCAGCAATTCAGGGGTACTGGGATTTCACGGTTATATGGACCAAAGAAGAAGGAAGCTTTGTGAAAACAGACGATGTTGTCGTCCGTCTCGATGACTCGACGATTAAAAAGGATCTTGGAACAAAAGAAGTCGAGTTGGAGCAAGAAAAGGTGAGCCTTAGTCAAGCGAAGATTCAAGCTGATGATCAACTTGCAGACGCTATTGGGGATGCGACACTCAGAGAATTTGAGCTTAAGAAGGCGAGACTTCTCGTCACGGAAAGTGATGCTGTTTCGCTGAACGAAAGGCAGAAGCAGAAAGTTGAGGTTGCATCTGCTGAGGCGGCATTAAAGCGGGTAAAGACCAAAATTGAAAGTGTTCGCGAGCAAACAAAAATGAACCTCGAAATCCAGGTGCTCAAGGTTAAGCAAGCTCAAGACGAAGTCGATACGATGCGAAGAGGCATTGCACAGATGGAAGTCAAGTCTCCGCAAGATGGAATTTTAGTATTTCCAACGTTCTATAGTTCGTCTGGCTACGTCAAGGCAAGGCCAGGTGTTGGAGTTCAAGTTGGGACAATGATTGCTGAGATCGCAGACCCATCAAAGATGGTGGCGAGACTCTTTGTCCCTGAAGTTGATATGGCGGGTGTCGTCGAGAAAACGCCATGCTCACTGACGCTGGACATAGATCCGGGAACCGTGATTGAGGGAACGGTATCAAAAGTAAGCACAGTGCCATCAACTAGAGCTGAACGCGAAGGATCTCGAAATCAAGGCCCCGCATATAGTGTAAGGCAATTTGAAGTATGGGTTGACCTCAAAACTCCTCCCCCGAAGATGCTTCCAGGACTCACGGTGAATGCGCGAGTCATTGTGGCAAAGAAAGAGGCCGTTCTTCGAATCCCACTCGAGGTGGTTAGCATCAACCGAGAAAAATCTTCGTCAGAGGTGGACATGACGGCGGATCCAACAAAAAAAGTCTCCGCGACAGAACTTTCAAAAAAAATGAAGGTCATGGTGATGCCCAAAAACTCTTCCTCTTGGTCTGAAAAAGAAATTGGCATAGGAGTGGTGTCTGCTATGTATGTCGAAGTGTTGGATGGACTTAACGAGGGCGATAAAGTTAAGAGATTTTAGGCTGAAAACTTAGAGCATTTCCTGCAGAATGGCTCCAAGATCAGCGCCACCTAAAGAATTCATGATCTGGGTTTTGTCATAAGATTTGGCTTCATTATCTGAGACTTCGTGCGCATTTTCAGGAGAAATATCTGCTTTAAACGTGTCAGAGAGTTGTCCTGCCAGTGTCGAATCTTTAAAGACGACGACGTCTTCTGTCTGATATTGGAATGACCTGGAGTCCATGTTGTAGGAGCCTACGATGGCAGCTTCCCTATCGAAAACGGCGAACTTTGAATGGAGCGTCCCGAGGGTTGAACTAGACCATTCGTATATTTTAAACTGTGCTTTAGCTCCGGAGGCATTTGGCTTTGCTTCGGCGTTGGCGGCGTAATAGTCTTGATAGTAATAACGCCCTGCGATCGTCATCTGGGGAAGGTCGTTTGATTTCTCTGAATTTGTAAGAACTGAGACATCGACCCCTCTTTTGACGGCCTCGATTAGTTCAAGTCTGATTTCTTGCACCGAGGCTGAAAGAACAAAATAGCTATTTTCGATTTCGATGGAGCTTCTTGCCGAGCGAATCATGTCAACGTACGCTCGATGGATGTAGCGCATCTTTTCTTCCTTAAATTCCGGACGAACGTTTGTGGCCAAAAAACGAGCTGTAGCGGGGTAAAACTGGATAGAAGAAATCTCTCTCGCGGCAGTTTGGCGAACACGCCCGCGCAAGACATCGCTGTAACGCACAAGAAGCTGCGATAGAAGGTCGCGACCGAGACTGAATAAATCAGTGTCAAAAATTTCATTCCAGACTTTGTCGTTTTCATTCTTCGTAGCGGAGTCGAATCGTCCATAATTATCATCATACCGTTTCATAATGTCAGCTACGATAGAGCCTGTGAGGGCCATGTCCTGATCTCTCCAGCGTTCCTTTCGGTCTTTTTCAGCGCCATCCTTTGGATCAGCTCCGATTCGGAAGTATTCGTTTGCAATATTCAGCCCGCCAATAATAGCTATGCCGCTCTGTGGGTCCTCTCCATCAATGATCCACATTTTTTCGTGATAACGAAAATTAGCTGAAAGCAAGGCACTCTTGAGATCTGCCGCATTCATGAGGTCGGGAAGCTCACCATAACCTAGCACCGGAATTCCTGCTTTGCTTAGCTTTAAAAACATATTAATAGAGCGGGGAGCTTTGTCGGGATCAACATGTGCGGATAGATCGGTGATCACTCCAATGAACATATTGGGGTTATTTTTTTTCTTTTCGAGAAGTCTCTCGAAAACATATTCGCCGGATTCATCGCCATCAAAGATGAACGACTGGATGCGTATGGACTTTTTAGCGCCTTCCAAGGCCCTCATACGGAGTGCAAGTGAGTCTTCACCATTTGAGAGCAGGGCTATTTTTGTGGGAACTCCTCCGTCGGAGCCGTCACGAACAGGGAAAGTTTGAGCAAGTTGGCCGGCGGTCGTGGCACCGTTATTAACAAAATCATAGTTTTTATCAAAAATTCTGAACACCCCAGGTTCTCTGGGGCCGCCGGGCACTAAAGCGCTGTTTTCAGTCCCGGTTGGATTTTTACCCGCACCTTTTTTGACCGATGCTTTGTCCTGGGTACAAGACAAAGAAAAAATCGCAAAAAAGATCGCAAAACACAATGTTTTTAGGGTATTGTTAGACATTCTCTCTTTAAAATCCTCATATTTAAAAGAAAACGCGCTTATATCCCTTATCGGCACTTCTATGGAAAAACTTGAGGCGAAAATTACTATTGTATTTCTATTTTTATTATTAGTGGGTTACGCGCGAATGTTCTTGGAATTTCTCTAATTGCATTACTTGAACATTTCGCCTAATCTCTGCACCACGGGCTTTAGCTTATTGCTCGCGATGTTAGGAGTTGTTTTATGAGCGTTCGTTGGCTGCAGCAGATGTTACCAACCGACATTGCCATCGATCTTGGAACGTCAAATACGCGCGTTTTTGTAAAATCGCGAGGAATTGTTGTTAACGAGCCTTCTGTCATTGCTGTGCAAAGAGCTTACAGCAAAGAGATCAAAACGATCGCCATCGGTAACGCCGCAAAAAGGATGTTAGGCAAAGCACCCGAGTCAGTTGACGTTAGAAAGCCAATCAACAGCGGCGTAATCACGGACTTTAGCACGGCCGAAACGATGCTGGGGCATTTTATCAAAGCAACACAAAAGCGGTTCACACTCCGAAAGCCCAGGGTTGTCATAGCGGTTCCTTTTGGTGTCACAGAAGTTGAAAAGAGGGCTTTCAGAGATTCCAGCTATTCAGCAGGTGCCAGGGAAGTTTATCTCATTGAAGAGCCTATGGCGGCGGCTATCGGCGCGGAACTTCCTGTGGCAGAGGCAATGGGAAGTATGATTGTTGATGTGGGCGGTGGCACCACCGAAATCGCGGTAGTTTCTCTATCAGGGATTGTTCATTGCGAATCGCTCCGTGGTGGGGGCGATAAGATGGATCAAGCTATCGTGAGTTACATCAAAAAGAGATATAACATTCTCATCGGCGAACAAATTGCTGAAGCGCTAAAAATCACGGTGAGTAACCTCAAAGAATACCAGGAGGGTGACCCCCTCACGGTCAAGGGGCTCGATCTTGCGTGTGGGCTCCCACGCACAATTTCAGTAAAACCCACCGAGATTGCTGAGGCACTGATCGAGGAGCAGACAGCCATCGTCAACGCCATTAAGATTGCACTCGAAAAGACACCCCCAGAATTGGCCTCCGACATCTCTGAAAAGGGTATCGTTCTTTCCGGCGGGGGGGCGTTAGTGAAGGGTCTTAGCCGGTATATCGAAGAAGAAACCCTTGTTTCCGTTCGAACAGCGCCGGAACCTCTTTTCTCCGTCGTACTTGGCGGCGGAAAAACGTTAGAATCTATTAAAATGCTGAGACAAATTTCGGTTTAACCGGGACGTCGCATTTGAAACTGTCACGAAAATGCCAACATCCCGGCTAAAGCTCCCTGCTGATAATGGCCCAATGCGCGGTCTTCTGCTAAAATAGAATTAATGAAAACCTATCAGCTATTACCTTTCTTTCTCTTCTTTTTCTTGTTGGTGCCACTATTACCGGCGCCACCCGCTTTTGCTGAAGACGCTGATGGAGAGAAAATCCCTGCTAAGGACGACTTGTTTCGTGGGAAAAAAGCTGGGAAAATTTTGGATGAGCAAAAGTGCAAGCCTGGAACGCCTTGTCCGACAGCAGAAACAAGCCAAGAAGCCGGCACGTCAATATTGGGAGAACAATTTTATTTGAGGTTATCTTACGGCTTGGTGCAAGGAACATACGCAGATTCTCAGGAAAATAACGAAGCCTCCCATAATGCAAAAATCGACAAACTAAAATTCTCTGGAACACGAACCATTATAGAAGCACATCCAATTGTCTCGCGCGGCAAAAAGCATGCTTATCGATCTTATGTGCTTCTCGAACATCGGAAAGATAAGCCTAAGGCTGATTTTTGGAAAGATCGTCAGTCTGCATTAGTTATTCTTGGATTTGTATTACCTTGGTTTGAAATCATTGCACCGGTTGCTGGCGTCCACTGGGAATTCAACAAAGTCGATATCAGAGCAAAAGACAGCCCAGAGGTTGCAAAAGTTGGTATTAGAGCTGTCTTATTGGGAGTTCATTTCAGGCAAAGACTTGTAAGTCTCAGCTCGACGTTTAGTTTATATCTTGACGGACGCGCCCATATTCTTAACCCCTCTCTCCCTAACAACGGAACGGAATTTGAGGGCGGCCTGGGGACAACATGGGAGTTTTCCAAAAAATTTCGAACGGACCTAACACTTGGAATGTTGAAGCAAAACTACAGTGCGACACAAGATGCTGGCCAAGACGACTCGAAATACATTAAAATAAGAAGTGACTACCAAGCGTTTTTTGGCATTTTATCCATTTGGCTTTAGAAATTC
>CAILAO010000821.1 GCA_903832105.1 uncultured Pseudomonadota bacterium
CTCGCTACCGGCATTAGCGCCGCAAAAATTGGCAGTGGAAATGTGGATAATGCGAAGTTCGGCTATCTAAGCGACGTTACGGGAGCCATTCAAAGCCAGCTTAACTCCAAGCAGGGCGCCATCACGACGCTTGCCGTAAATAAGGGGGGCACCGGTCAAGCGGAGCTTACAAGCGGCGCGATTCTTTTAGGTAACGGGACATCTGGCGTTTCTTCAACTGGTCCGGGGACTACAGGCCAGATTCCTGTGAGTACCGGCACGGCAGTTGCGATGACGAGCATGTCTGGCGATGCGACAATTGCGGCATCAGGCGCTCTCACGATAGCAAATAACGCGGTGACTTCAGTCAAGATCAACGCTGGCTCGATTTCAAACACACACGTTAACGCTAGCGCAGCGATTGATGTGACGAAGCTTTCAGGCGCGGGTGCTGGTAACAAGGGAAAAGTTCTTGCGGTTGACGACACTGGCAACATTGCTTGGCAGAGATCAAAAGACCGCTCGTGCGATACGGGTAACGCAAATGACGTGATGGTCGCAGTCGGCACATGGTGCGTGGATAAATATGAAGCAAGCATTTGGTCAGCCGCGGACGGCACGGGGACGCAGTATTTTTCAGACAGCTTAAGCAGTGATACTAGTTATCCCGATGCTGGCAATCTTCCGGCGAGTTTTGACCGGGATGGTTCGGGCAGCAGCGCGGTCTATGCCGTGTCAAAACCAGACGTCATTCCAGCGCGGGGATTGACTTGGTATCAAGCCTCCGTTGCTTGCGCGATGAGTGGAAAACAGCTTATACCAGACAGCCTTTGGCAGCTTGCCGCAATCGGGACGTCAGATCCCGGCGCAAGCTCAGGAACTGGCGGTACGAGTGGTGGACTATCAACTGATGACGCAGCAGCAAAGTGTAATACCAACACGAATGGTGGAAGTGGCAACTGGACCAGGGTCGCAAATGGAGCACGTCCAACCAACCGCAGCGGAGCGACTTCAGGCGGCGCAAGTGCTTGCATCAGCCGTTTTGGAGTTCATGACATGGTGGGCAACCTCTGGGAATGGACGGATATGAATGGCCAGCAGGCAGGTATTCAGACTGGTTTTACACAAGGAATGGCACAATATCCAACGATGCTAGGTAAGGACGATATAACTTATAACATCAATGGCTCTGTTTACGGTTATAATGGGGCGGCCTTTGGGTGGACTAATGGAGCCACCGCGGCTGCCCTTCGTGGCGGCTATTGGGGTCATTCTAACGGTGCGGGGGTGTTCACGTTCAGCCTGAGCCATTCAGGTTCTCATTCGGGTTGGGTTATCGGCTTCCGCTGTGCCCGGCCTCGATAACTCTATGTTACGCCGTTAACTGAGCTTCGAGGTATTCGCACAAAAGATGAATGAGAAGAATGTGTACTTCTTGTATTCTCGGAGTTTCAACCGTTGGTGCGTGGATAACCACGTGGGCGCGTTTCGTCAGTTCGGTATTTTTGCTTTGACCCGTCAATCCAACCGTTAATAAACCCATCTCTTTTGCTTTTGTGAGGGCTTTGATTACATTGGGTGAATTGCCACTTGTGGAAATACCGATCAGGAGATCTCCCCGCTGACCTTTGGCCTCGATCTGCCTTGAAAAGATCTCGTCGTAACCGTAATCATTCGCAAGTGCGGTGATCGTTGACGTATTGACGGTCAAAGCTTCCGCGTTGAAAGGACGTCTTTCTTTATAAAAACGTCCCACGAGTTCCGCTGCGAAATGTTGGGCGTCTGCGGCGCTTCCGCCGTTGCCGCATACATAAATAGCGCGATTATTTTTAAAGGCTTCGATCGCGAGGCTCGCGGCTTTTTGCAGGTTCATCAAGAGAGATTCGTCATCAAGAAGCGCCCTTATAGTACCAAGGTGACTCTCGATACGCTCTTTCCAAAAAGGTGAGATGTTTTGTGGCATTCTATTACAGTCTCCACACGGTAACGCCCATATCCCTAGCTTCTTTTCTATCGATCATAGCTTTGACGTCGGCGATGATGCGTGTGCCGTTCATCTTTTCCACAAGTCTCTTGAGAGGATACTCATCTAAAAAGATATTGTGTTTTACGGCGAGAATCATTGCATCGCAGGCGGGAATATCCTTCCAGTTCACGAGCTTTCTTCCATATTCTTCATGGAATTCTTCCGGATCGGCAATAGGATCGAATAGATAAATTTTTGCGCCGAAGGTCTCCAGGGTTTCGACAATATCGAGTACTTTTGAGTTGCGAAGATCGGGAACGTTCTCTTTAAAGGTAACGCCAAGGATCGCGATTTTAAGTTCCTTTTCAAGCTTCTTTCCCGCATTAAGGCAAAGGCGAATCAATTTTTCACCTATAAATTTACCCATGCCATCGTTGATACGGCGACCCGCTAAGATTGCTTGGGGGTGAAAATTCACAGATGATGCCAAGTGTGTCAAGTAATAAGGATCAACGCCGATGCAGTGTCCCCCAACAAGTCCTGGTCTAAAGTTGAGGAAGTTCCACTTCGTACTGGCAGCTTCCAATACGTCGTTTGTATCAAGTCCGATCCGTTCACAGAGCATCGCAAGCTCGTTGACTAGTGCGATGTTAATATCCCGCTGAGTATTTTCCAGAACTTTTGCGGCTTCTGCCGTCGCCATGGAAGGAGCACGATGAACGCCTGCTGGGATGACCGAACCATAGACTTCCGCAAGCACGTCCAACACCTCAGGAGTCTGCCCTGACACGACCTTCACAATCTTGTCAATCGTATGCTTCTTATCGCCCGGGTTGACGCGCTCCGGAGAATATCCGAGGAAAAAATCTCGGCCGCATTTCATTCCGCTTTGCTCTTCCAGAAGTTTTCCGCACGTGGTTTCAGTGAGTCCCGGATAAACGGTCGACTCATACACCACGATGGTGCCTTTTGTCATATGCTTCCCAACAGTTTTCGACGCGCCAACAACTGGTGTGAGATCGGGAACCTTGAAGTTGTCAATGGGCGTTGGTACGGCCACGATGATGACGGGACAGTTTGCGAGCGATGTGGCATCACAGGTATATGTTATATTTGGATTTAAAAGTTTTGCTTTATCCTCGACTTCGCGCGTTCGGTCGAGTCCTTTTTTCAACTCCTCCACACGGTCTTTTTTAATATCAAATCCGACGACACGATATTTCTCGGCAAATAGACAAGCCAAAGGAAGTCCGACATATCCCAATCCCACGACACCAAGAGGTGCCTCCCTAGATTTTAGTTTTTTTAAAAGGTCTTTCAAAAGTATCTCTCCTTTATTAACTAAATTAAGAACTATAATTTTCTATATTCGCGATACCAAGATCCAAACTTTGCGACACCGACTGCCAAATCTGTCTTTGGTTCGTAGCCTAAGTTTTTATGTGCTTTTGAAATATCAGCAATTGTCGCCTCCACGTCGCCAGCCTGCATTGGAAGCATATCCATTTTGGCCTTAATGCCAAGATGATTCTCTAAAAGGCGAATCATCTCCATGAGGTCGTTGGGACGACCCTTTCCAAGGTTATACACCTGATTGATTTCTGGTTTGGCGAGCGCAGCGGAAATTCCTGCGACAATATCCTCTATGTAGGTGAAGTCTCGAATCATCTTCCCGTTGTTAAAAACGGGGATGCTTTGCTCTTTTCTCATTAATTCTGCAAATTTAAACATGGCCATATCTGGTCTTGAGAAAGGCCCATAAACAGTAAAAAACCGAAGCCCTGTGGAAGGAATCTCAAACAAATTCCCATAACACTTGGCGGTCAATTCATTGGCGATTTTTGAAGCCGCATATAAGCTGATGGGGTTACTGACATCTTGATCTTCGCTGAAGGGAAGTTTCTTGTTGCCGCCATAAACCGAGCTGGACGAGGCATAGACGAAATTATTAGGTCGGTACTTTTTCACAAGATCGATGATGTTTTGGTATCCTACGATATTAGAGTTAATATAAGCCATTGGATTTTCTATAGAATATCGTACGCCGGCTTGTGCAGCTAGATGGAGAACGTGATCAGGGTTGAACTTCTTCCATGCGGAACTTAGTGTTTCGTTATCTTCCAGATTCCCTCGAACAAACGAGAATCGATCAAATGAACGCAAGACCTCAAGACGGGATTCTTTGACGGCGGGATCGTAGTAATTGTTAATATTATCATAGCCAAGCACCGTAGAACCGCGTTCTAGAAGCGTCCTGGACGTATGAAAGCCGATAAATCCTGCCGCACCAGTCAATAAGATTCTCATGCCAACTTCCCCTAATCATACCGTATTCGCGCCTATTTAATGGTCTTCGGGGGTGATAGGCAAGTGTTATTTTCTGAAATGTTTGTTTTGCTCATAAAACCGCAATCTGCTATACACTCTGGGCAGTGGAGCTAAGATTAAGATTAGGAGGGGTTATGGGAAATACCACAAAAATTCATCCATCGGCCGTCATCGACGAAGGCGCTCAAATAGGCGATGGAACAAGCATCTGGCACTTTTCTCATGTAAGCAGCCGTTCTCGCATAGGCAAGAGCTGTTCCCTTGGTCAGAATGTCTACGTAGGAAATGATGTTACTATCGGAAATAACGTAAAAATTCAGAACAATGTCTCTGTCTACGATGCGGTCACCTTGGAAGACGATGTGTTTTGTGGACCGAGCATGGTTTTTACCAACGTCATCAATCCTCGAAGCCACGTTATTCGAAAACACGAATATCGAAGAACAGTTGTTCGTAGAGGCGCAACAATAGGCGCAAATGCGACGATTATTTGCGGCAACACCCTTGGGGAATATTGTATGATTGGCGCGGGCAGCGTTGTTACTCGCGACGTTCCCCCCTACGCACTTGTCATGGGTGTTCCTGCCAAGCAGGTTGGATGGTTTTGTAAGTGTGGAGCGGAAAGGATTGAGTTTTTAGGAGCCCGGGCAATTTGCAAAAGCTGTAGCACGCAATATGAATTGAAAGATGGCCATTGCATGCCATTATTATAGGCATAAACGAAGTTAGTTATTGAGAGGAGATTTTTTTATGTCACAGACCCAGCCCATGCCGTTTATCGATTTAGCAAAACAACAAAAACGCATAAGAGAAAAGCTCGACCATAATATCAAAAAAGTTCTCGACCATGGTGCCTACATTCAGGGTTCCGAAATTGGGGAACTTGAAAAAAGACTCGCCCAATACGTGGGCGTCAAATATTGCGTTGGAATGTCCAGCGGAACGGACGCGTTGCTTGCTCCTATGATGGCTATGGGTATTGGACCAGGAGATGAGGTGATCACCTCACCTTTCACATTCGCCGCCAACGCCGAAATGATCATGCTTCTCGGGGCAAAGCCCGTTTTTATTGATATTGACGAAAAAACATACAATATCAACCCGTCTTTGCTCGAAGCCGCGATAACGAAGAAGACTAAGGCTATCATGCCCATCAATCTTTACGGACAGTGCGCGGATTATAACGAGATCAACGCAGTTGCGCGTAAGCACGGTCTTTCAGTGATCGAAGATGCTGCCCAAAGCTTTGGAGCCACCTATCACGGCAAGCGCTCTTGCGGTCTTTCGACGATTGGAGCCACGAGCTTTTTCCCGGCAAAGCCATTAGGTTGTTATGGGGATGGCGGTGCTTGTTTTACAGATTCCGAAGAACTTGCATCAAAAGTGCGAAAAATCATGAACCATGGCCAAGACGGGCGTTATAACCACGTCGTCCTCGGTATCAATGGTCGCCTTGACACTCTTCAAGCTGCGGTTCTTCATGCTAAGATGGATATCTTTGAGGACGAAGTCAAAGCGCGTATTAGGCTTGGTTCAGATCTTTCACGAAAACTTAAAGGCATCACGGAAGTTCCTTACGTTGCGCCTCACAATCAATCCGTTTTCGCTCAATTTACAATTCGTGTAAAAAATAGAACGAGGTTTACTGAAAGGATGAGTCAGGCGGGCATTCCCACGGCGGTTCATTATCCCAAGCCACTCCACCTTCAACCGGTCTGCCGTTCACTCGAAATTCCATCGGGACGATTTCCCTATGCGGAACGCGTTGCGGATGAGGTTGTAAGCCTTCCTTTCCACCCATACCTGGACGATGCGGATCTGGATAGAATTCAAAAGGCTGTTTCCATGGCTCTAGGCGAGTAAGTCTTTGATAGGGCTTTGTAAGCGTCGAAACTATTCGCTCAAGGCATTCTTCGCTGCTGTTTAATTCGATACTTTTTTAAAAAATTCGCAAGCATTGAGTCGAAAGAAAACTCACGCCGCGTATCGCGTATATGGGTACATAGAAAATTTGCATTGCGATTTAATGGGCTGGATGGAGCTAAATGGATATACCGCTAGCAACCAATATATGGTTCACGCAGAAATGTGTGAAAACTGGGATTATGGGAGGTTACAGCTTTGTTGAATAAATCCCGTTTTCTCTCCCGCTCCCAGCACCGAAGATGCGGCTCCCGATCCCGCTTCCCGTGAACCGTTTAACGGGTGTCGAAAACGGTCCAAATCGTTAACGGGAGCGGGAGCCAAGGCTTAGCCTTTGGGAACGCAAACGGAATTTATTCAACAACGCCACTCGCGAAATATAACATGCTAAAAGTAATGGGAATAATGTAGTCAGATATAATGTCCTTGGAAAGAAGTCCCTTCTGGTGTATTAGGTTGCGATCTAAAAATGATCTGTTGAGATCTATTTTATTAGATAGAAAGCTTGTGGAAAGTATCGAATGCACCTAAAAAACACACCACTTAAACTGATAAGTAACCTAATAAATGCACGTCTTCTTGAAAGAGGGCGTGTGATGTTTTCGAAAATAAAGAAAATCACGATCATATACAGTCTGATTTTTTTGGCAGTTGTTTTGGCGGTTTTGTTACGGTTTGCTCTTGTTCCGATAGTTGGGAATACGACGCAGTATCTAACTCTCTTTCCTGTCATTATGGTGATAGCATTTTTCCTGGGAACTGGACCTGGTCTTTTCTCGTCAATCGTCGGTGTGACTTTAGTACATCTGTGGGTCATGAATGACGGGGCGATGTGGATTTTTGATAAGCGGAAGGTTTTTGAGGCGTTGTTTATTGTCGCTACAAGTATTATTGCGAGCCTTATTGCAAGTAGTGTCAAAAAAAATCGACTTGAGATAGAAGAGGCTCTTAGGGGAAGTCAAAACGATCTTAATAGGGCGCAGACGGTCGCGAAAACAGGAAGCTGGAGATTGAACCTGGCGAAAAATGAGCTGATCTGGTCAGATGAAGCTTATCGTATCTTCGGTATGACAAAAGGGACACAGTTAACTTATCAGTCTTTTCTTGAATGCGTGTACGCAGAAGATCGTGATTATGTCGACACTCGTTGGCGGGCGGCTAAGCGAGGAGAACCCTACGATATTGAGCACCGAATTAAGGTCGGTGACACGATTAAGTGGGTTCGTGAAATAGCCGAGTTAGAATGGGACCAGAAAGGAATAATGCTTGGGGGTTTTGGAACTGTCCAGGATATTACAAAACTAAAAGCTATCGAAGATGAGCTAAAACAAGCAAAAACCGAGGCAGAGACTGCTAATGCGGCAAAATCACAATTTCTCGCTGTGATGAGTCACGAGATCAGAACGCCGCTTAACGTCATTCTGGGTTATTCCGAGCTTTTGGCTGGTAGTCAGGACCCCTTTGAAAATCAGGAATACATCGGCCGAATTCAACATAGTGGAAGACTCCTTTCTCGCCTTATTAACAATACGCTCGACCTTTCCAAAATAGAGGCCGGTAAAATTGATATAGAACGAATGGTCGTATTTCTTCCGGAAATCCTTGAAGAGATCGATATACTCGTGAGACCTCTTGCCTCTGAAAAGGGGATTGAATGGGGATTTTTTACCGAAGGTCTTGTTCCTGATACTATTTTAACAGACCCAACTAGGTTTCGCCAAATCTTGGTAAATATTGTAAGCAATGCCATTAAATTTACAAAAATGGGTTTTGTCAGGCTTGTAGTTTGGACCAACGAAAGGAACGGGCTGCTTTATTTTACTGTCAAAGATTCCGGTGTCGGTATTTCCAGTGCGCAGGCGGAAAGACTTTTTGAGCCTTTTACGCAGGGAGATGTTTCAACAACGAGACGTTTTGGGGGGACTGGATTAGGGCTTGCGCTTTCTAGGCGTCTTGCTCGGATGCTTGGCGGTGAAGTTGTTTTGAAAGAAAGCTGTATCGGAAAAGGGAGCACGTTTGAAGTCACACTGCCATTGGCAGGAGCTAAGTTTAAAGCCGTGAAAAGCTCGCCCTCGCCACGGGTTGGCATGTCTACTCGTCTTGAAGGCATTCGCGTTCTCCTAGCTGAAGATGTTCCTGATATGCAGTTTATTACGAAGAAATTCCTCGGATTAGCGGGGGCAAAAGTTGAAATAGCTGAGAATGGCGAGGAGGCTGTCAACAAGGCTTTAAAAGAAGATCCCGATATCGTGCTAATGGATATTCAAATGCCATTCATGGACGGATATTCCGCTACCGCTCTCCTGCGGAGTCGGGGTTATAGGAAGCCAATTATTGCTCTATCCGCCTCCGCAATGAAGGAAGATCATGAAAAGGCCTTAGAGGCGGGTTGTGATAACTTCATTTCGAAACCTATAAAACTGGATACGCTTTTCACTATGGTTGATCAACTCGTCAATAAAGACCCTACCTCAAAGTAACCAGACCCATCTCGATGGCATACGTTTTGCAAAACCCTCCCGACCCTAAATAGACGGGGGTGAAGGTATGAACGAACAATGTTATAGCTGCGAGTCGGGAGAAGGAAGACTTAATCCGGTAGATATCAGAAGTAAGTTAGAGCACATGGTAGGATGGACGCTCTCGGATAGCGAACGAAAGCTCATCCGCTGCGTTGTTCTCAGCGATTTTAAAGAGGCAATGTCTCTTTTAAACGAAATTGCGGAAGCGGCGGAATATATGGGACACCACCCAGACTTACACCTAAAGCAATACAGAAAAGTTTTGATAGAGCTTTCTACACACAAAATCAATGGGTTGACTGAACTTGATTTTGTATTGGCGTCAAAAATTGACGATATCGTCGCAAAAATTAAATCGAAAGTCGAACCGTTCGTTTTGTAATTGTCGTAAAAGAACGAAGAGAAACAAGATGTAGCATTTTGATACAAGGGTGTATCAACAAAACACCTAGTGCCATTCAGTGCACACCCGAATGGCACTGGGTTAACGTATACGTCCTCATAGACATAGACTTGAAACTTGAGACTTAAACGTGATCTCTTTCTTGAAACGTTGAGCTTTTTCGCTAAAACTTCTACGAGAGATACGACGAAGTGTGGCTGATCAAGTAA
>CAILAO010000822.1 GCA_903832105.1 uncultured Pseudomonadota bacterium
GCCTTCCAGGGTTCGTGATTTTTTCACTGATCGTTAAAGGCAGCTTTCGTGAGGCCTTCCAGTCTTCTTCGGACACAATAGGGTCCTTTGAATAGCGCGCTTCATACTCTGTGGCATCACCCACATCGCCATCATCACCAGCGCCATACCAAGAAAGCATGAGAGAAGTCGGGGATACGGCCGTGATGTCTATCTCCGTTACGGCATTGGGCATGATTTCATCAAATTCAAGCGCGCGAAAAGCGTTCAAACGACCATTAGACAAGACCTTATCTTGAAGCGAAGGAAGAATATCGACGTTATTTAAAATTCTTCTTCGAATTTGTGCAAGTGAAGCATCCGGATACGCTGCTTTGATGAGCGCTGCAACCCCCGACACGTGGGGTGCGGCCATGGAGGTGCCGCTCATATTTGCAAATTTGTGCTCCCAGGGTCTTAACGAAAGAATTTCGACGCCCGGGGCCGCCAGATGGATATTAGTCCTGCCAAAATTCGAAAAGTCAGCCAACTCATCCTTCTCATTCGTCGCGGCGACAGCAAGCATGTTTTCAAGATAATAACCAGCGGGATATATAGTCCCGGCATCAGCGTCATGAGAGCTATTTCCAGCCGCTGCTACAACCAGAATTCCCTTATCACGCGCCACTTTCAGGGCAGCATATAAAGTTTGCGAGTACTCTTCATTTCCCCAACTATTACTCAAAATGTCAGCTTGAATGAGAGTCGCATATTCGACGGATTTCGCGCCATCAGCAACATAACCAGCGCCACGGTCATCTAAAAATCTAATTCCAACGAGAGAGACCTCCCAATTGATTCCTGCGATGCCATCGCCGTTATTTCCACTAGCTCCTATGATTCCCGAACAATGAGATCCGTGTCCATCGACCATGTTATCAAGCGAGTTGTTGTTGTTTTTCTCAAAGTTCCAGCCACGCCAGTCATCGACAAAACCATTTTTGTCGTCATCGATGCCATTGGTTGCTCGATCTCGTCCCTCGGAGTCTAGGCCAGTCTCTCCTGGGTTCGTCCAGGCATTTTGTGCGAGTTCAGGATGCGTGTAATCTAACCCCGTATCAATTACCGCCACCAAAATTTTTCTACTCCCAGTCGTAATGTCCCACGCTTCAGGGGCCGAGATATCCGTTCTCTTGGTCCCGTTTATAAGTTGATAGAGACTGTATTGCTCGGAAAAACGCGCGTCATTTGGAAACGTCACCAGGCTTTGGGTGACGAAATTGGGTTCCACATAAACGACGTCCGGACGCCGAACCAGTTTTTGGGCTAATTCCTTTAGGCTTTGATCGCTCCCCTTCAGCGGAAAGTTCGCCTGATAGGCGCCATTAGATCTAAATTTATAGAGAATCGTAGCGCCTAAGGACGTTAAAATCTGTTCTGAGTATTTACTGGACAGTCGATCCTGAAATTTTACGATGAGCTCATCAGCTTTGTGTGGCCTATCTAAGCGGACTGTTTTTGCTGTTGCTGCATGTTCAAAAAAAAGCAGAAAGAAACCAACACAAATGATTTGAATCGTGTTGTGCATCGGAACCTCCTTAAATCATGGATCGTGACGGTTCGAGTATATTTTTTAATACTCATCCATGTCAAACTGGAGGTACGTTAAAAAGAAGTTTGATAAGAGAATGGCTACAAAAGAAATGACCACGGCCTCTGTTGTAGCTTTGCCGACTCCCTTGGCACCGCCGCGGGCACTGAAGCCTTTGTAGCAGCATACCGAAGACAGAATAAACCCGAACACCACACCCTTCACCATGCCCTGAAAGACGTGCTTTGGTTGTACAACATAGCGAATTTTTTCAAAGAAAAGACCAACATCGACATTAAAAAAGTACACGCCAACCAGAAAAGAAGCAAACACGCCACAAAAGACAAAAACAGCGGTTAGAATCGGCATACAGAGCATGGAGGCAATCATACGAGGGGCAACAAGATACCAATGAGGATTAACAGCCATCACCCGCATGGCATCAATTTGCTCGTTGATTCGCATTGATGCAATCTGTGACGCCATAGCGGCACCAGCCCGTCCGGTGACAAGCA
>CAILAO010000823.1 GCA_903832105.1 uncultured Pseudomonadota bacterium
CAAAAATACCATCCCCTGATATTTTACCGAGTGTCGAGATTCCGAGTATCAGCCGTTTCGCTCGTGCAACAAGCCGGGACATCGCAAGGTTGGATTTTCCACTTAATTATATATAGGCGCCAGTAAGATAGCCCCGCCTGCGATGGAAAGATAATGGCGCATTCAGACGTTTATATCAAGTTAATTCTGACATAAAATACGTTGCAAATTACATTTTGTATCATGGTCGTGGCCAGGGTCGACTGCGCTATAAACACTGATAGCCTTGTAATATACCGCTTATATAACTATATCTTACAAGTAAGTCAGTAAATGCCTCGTTTTTTTGTCTTGGCCGGCGCCGCGCTCTGTAACCGCGTACGCGCGCCTTTTCGGAGCAGGTATGACTCAATAAGAGTGTTGTTTTTTATTCCAGAATGGCGGGACTAACATCCGTGGCGTAAGAATAAAGAATTATTCCGTCACGTTTAATGACCTTTTTGGCATTAGGGCTGACCATTGGGGAAATTATCACCAGGGCGCCGGCTTTCCGGTTACGGCTTTTCTCGTAAATTCGGGCTTTTCTGACAAATGTGGCTACATCGCCTGCGCTGACCGACGATTTTATCTCCACGATAAAGAATTTGCCGTTCTTGACGACGATATCAAGTTCGATTTGACTCGGATGTCCGAAAACAACGCCGGATTCATCTTTTTCAATAACTCGCTCAACTTTGTATTCTGTGGTTTCTTCGAGTATACCCTTTAAAGCGTTACGGAAGGACCTTTCCGAATACAAACCCCATCGCGTTCCCAAGGCCCCAATTGTTTGATCATATTTTGCGCCAAGCGCCTTTACATCAGTTTTAATTGCGCTTATTTCGTCCAGCGTTCGTTCTATGACCTTCTGGTTTTCATCCCACTTGCGATTGTTCTCAGCCCATTCCTTGGTGTTTTCTACCCATTTGCGGTCGTTCTCCACTAACTTCTTCTGGTTTTCATCCCATTTACGGTCGTTCTCCACTAGCTTTTGTTGGTTTTCGTCCCATTTGCGGTCGTTTTTCTCCCATCGCTTATCATTCTTCTCCCACCGCTCATCGCTTTTCTCGCGTGCGATACGAATTTCATTCAGGATCCGGTCGAAACGCTCGTCAAACGATTCTTTTCCCCCAAAACGATCCGAGACTACGTTATTCACGGCGTCACGGACTTCTTCATTTGAATTGATGGATTCTGCGACTTGTTTTTCAAATTTGTCTTTGAAGCTTATTGATTTCATGACCCGCCCCTATTTTGTTTGCAATTATAATAGCATTTTGGCGCAAAAAGGCAAGAATTTCGATATAAGGGTCGGCCTCATCGTTTGTTTCTGATAATACTTTTGCTATAAACCATTTTGGAATTGATTACTTTATGGAGGACCAAACATGATTTTCAAGGTCATCATAAGACCTGACGCCGAAGATGGCGGATTCAATGTTAGCTGTCCAGCTCTGCCTGGTTGCCATTCACAGGGAGACTCCGAGGAAGAAGCTCTGGCTAATATCAGGGAAGCCATATTGGGATGTCTGGAGGTCCTTAATGAACGGGCCATTCCACAGACTGCCGCTGCTGAAAGAATCTTGGAGGTAGCAATCAATTGAGAAGTTTGGGATCGTATTCCGGGGAGAGAATGATCAAAGCTTTTCAAAAAATTGATCCGCAAAATCGTGTCATATCGCGATAGGGGTTCAAGATTTTCAAACCCTACGCTGGGATCTACCCCGCAACGGTGTTTATTACCCTCGCCTCCCACGCCCGACCCTACCCACCGCAAGGCTCCCACGGTAGAACCGTGGGCTCATGAACTTTGCCCCGTCAAGAGGGGCAAATATGATTGCTCTTAAACCTATTCCCTTTTGGGCCGCTCCTGCGGTCCAACGTTCGTGAGCCCATGGCTGCGCCGTGGGTTCTTTGGGACAATTGCATTTGTTGCGGGTGAAAACAACAACGGTGTCATCTCGAGCGAGCGTAGCGACGAGAGCGACTGTTTTGATGGTCAAGGATAAATTGCACAGAAGCGCTGTTTTTTTCTTAGCATAGCGTTGAGAATTACAACCAGCTTGCGAATGCAAGCTACAATAGCGACTTTACCGTTTTTCCCGGAGTTACGGAGTCTCAAATAAAACTCCCTGATTATTTTGTTGTGACGAGAAGCAACCAGAGCAGCCATATACAAGAGATTACGCACACTTGTTCGGCCCCCGGATACCATTCGTCTTCCTCTCATTTTGCCGCTGTCCCGGTTGAATGGCGCAACTCCTACCAAGCTTGCCATTTGCTTGCCGCTAAGTTTTCCCAACTCAGGCAGAGCGGCCAACAGCATTCGAGAGGTATTAGGGCCCACTCCGGGAACACTTTGGATAAGTCGATCCTTTTCATGCAACACGGGGTTACCCTTGATTTCGTCATCCAACTGGTTTTCGATTTCTCGAATCTGTTGATTAACAGTATCGATAACGAGTTGGATGCTCCTTTTGACTTGCGGAGAAACAGCCTTATGAAGGCGGTTTTTCTCAGCCGTACGGACATCGATTAACTGCAGACGTCTGCTGACAAGCTCTTTGATAAATCGCTCTTTTTCGTTAGGCAGGGAACGGATCTCAGGCTTCATTTCCTGGGCGAAACGAGCTAGGTAACCAATACATCAAGATCGGAGGGATGTTGAATTAACCTCATGGAGCAGGAATCAACAAGCATATGCTCCAGGCTTACATCAGGATACTCAGGAGCAAGCTCCATCGCAATTTGTCTCCATAAGCGTG
>CAILAO010000824.1 GCA_903832105.1 uncultured Pseudomonadota bacterium
AACGTATATCTTACTACTGACGGTCTGATAGAACAAATTGGGGGCCGTTTGAAGCTCCCTTTCGGAAAAAGCCATTTTATCAGATTCATTTCAGATAATTACGGAAAACCATTACTTGATCAAAAACACCTTTTGTATGATGAGTTTATAGATTACCGAGGTGAAGAAGATCAGCGTGATGATGTCACGGTCTTAGGGTTTAGAATCTAGGTGATTGCGAGGTACAAAGTTTATGCAGTTCAGCCTTCACGATTTTTACAAAGATTTGAACCGTAAAGGAATCATTTTCTGTTTCAGCGGCCCTATCTCACAGGATGTTATAGAGGGAATCGGGGGAACTCTCAGGCAAAAAATGGAGATGGAAGACGCTGATTTGAACACCACTCAGAAAGTTTTTTCAATCTTCGTTGAACAAATGCAGAATATTGTCAATTATTCAGTGGATCGTGTGCTTAAAGAAGATCGAAGGGACGGAGAACTGCGCATAGGTGTATTGGTTGTTGGTCGTCAAAATAGCCACTTTTACGTTTTGTGCGGCAACAAAATCCCAAATGATGATGTTGGACCCATTAGAGAACAACTCAATACTATTCGTGACATGAACAAAGATGATCTAAAAAGTCTTTTTAGAGAAAGAAGAAAAAAGGAGAAATCTGTTGACGCAAAAGGGGCTGGACTTGGATTCATAGATATCGCACGCAAGGCTACATACCCCATCGAATTTGACTTTACTCCGCTCGATGAAGCGTTTGTTTTCTTCACAATCAAAGCTGTTATATGAGGTAAACTCCGATGCAGGCGCTGATAATCCAAGCCACAAAATCAACTCCGTCCGTCAATTTTGACCCCACGACAAACATCCTTTGTATGAAGGGTGAATCTTATCCGGAAAACGCAGCCAAGTTTTTCGGGCCAATCTTCTTATGGTTGGAAGAGTTCCTGGCATCTCAAGATGTGGTTCAGGCTGTAGTGGAAATTGAGTTGATCTATTTTAACAGCAGCAGTTCAAAGGCTTTGATGAACTTTTTCGAACTACTGGACAATGCTGTGTCAGACGGCCGGAAAATTGAGGTGAACTGGCGATATCAAAAAGAAAATGAAACCGCATTGGAGGCGGGGGAAGAGTATAGAGACGAGGCTCGCTCGCTTGTTTTCAATTTAGTGGAAACATAGAGTGATTGTGTCAGGAGTCAAAAAAGGATCATAAGCCGACAATATGCCTTTAAATAGAAACCATGTTTACAATCTTTTTTTTGTTCTGATTCGGCAAATTTAGAAGTCTCGCAAGGTTTATTGATTATGGAAGAAAAAGATCTCTTTGAACGAGAACAGGAAATGTTGAAAGAAGGAGCTGCTCTGCTCAAGACAGCCAATGGCGAGTTCAACCTCTGGATCTCTCATTACAAGAAACTGTTGCAAGAGTTTAACAGAGTTGTTGACCAGAGCCAAAGGCTTATCAGAATTGGCGACATGATGCAGCTTAAACTCACCCGCCTTGCCCAAGAGCTTCAAATTGAAATTCAATCCAAGGAAAAGGCTGAGGCCGAAAAAGAAAACCTCAGGTCCCAGCTCCTCCAGTCGCAAAAGATGGAAACAATGGGGACACTAGCGACAGGCATTGCTCACGATTTTAACAACATGCTCACCGTGATACTTGGGTATTCGTCTTTTCTTCTTGCAGATAAGAATGAAAAAGACCCTGGGTACAAAGGACTTCAGAATATAGTAAAAACCGCTCAAGATGCAGCAGACCTCGTCCAGAGGATTCGCATATCCGGGAGAAAAGCAGAAATGATTCTTGTTCCCCTGGACCTGAACCATCAAATTGATGAGGTGACGAAACTCCTCTCGAGTACCTTGCCCAAGAT
>CAILAO010000825.1 GCA_903832105.1 uncultured Pseudomonadota bacterium
TGCGGAAACGATAATCTTTTTCATGGTTAAATCTCCTCTAAAAGCTTGGTTTTTATCTTGGGGCCTCAAGCTTTCATCAGAGATAACCGATACTGATTTGCCGGTCGAGTTCATCGGAAGTCTCTGATGGGCTTGACTTAGATCGGGCTTGGAAGTTGCCGCTTTCAGGTCCGATCTTCCTCTTATTTTCAAACTCACCAACTCCGTTTTCAGGAGTACAGTTGCAACAGCAACCGTTCGCATAATACTAAAGCAACCTTCGTGCCAAAGCAAGTTATTTTATGATATTCTAATAAAATGATTTTTATTCTATTAAAACAAACACATATATTAAGGCGGTTTTGACACACCTCCGGTGTCATTTTGTCACCGTTTTAGTCACTTTTTGTTAACCACCAAATATCAAAGGATTTTGCCCAGTATACATTTGTCTGCCAATTTGACACCGCCTGAATTAGCAAAAAAATGATTCTATAAGGTTTATAAAAAGCAAAATACTTTTGCGTTAAGTCCAATTGAATTGATCCTAAAGTTTTGGCACGAAACTGGCATATCTCACGACAACTTCGTCCAAATCGGATGAGGAGACGATGATTACCGTTTTTTTCTTGGCGAGACTTCCACCTGGAATTTGAGAACATTGCTCATTGGAACACAAAAAAAGCCGGTGGCTTTCTTAACTTGCATGGAAAACGAAAAGATCGGTCATGCAAAAGCCGCACTAATTTGGGTTGATCCGTTTCATCGGGGGAAAGGCCTGTCGTCCAATTTATGGCAATACTTTATCAAAACTGCTTCGCCTAAAATAAAAACCTGTTCAGGGATCATCTCTTTAACCAATTTTCCGTCCTTAAATGCGCGTTTTTCTGCTAACTTTTCTGTCTCACATGTAATTTTTTATAGGCACCTATGAGGGGAGTTTCTTTTATGGTCCGATTTGTCTTTCTTTTTTTTGTTTGTGCTATTTTTCCTTTTAGTGCCTTCTCAAAAACAAGCGATCTCGTGATATTATCCGAAAGCAAGCTAGAGCCAAAAGATCCGACTAACCTCGGAGCTATGATAGATTGGGAAGTTTCAATATCGATTCATGAAGCACTATTTTCATCTGATGGTGAGCCTCAATACGAGGGGTTGCTTGCTGAAAAGTGCCTTTTAGATCCTGAAAAAAGCGAGCTCACGTTTTGGATACGTCCTGAAACAGGCTTTTCAAACGGCAAGGAGATTTTAGCAGATGATGTTGCGTTTAGCTTTCAGCGCCTGTTTCTTCTTGAAAAGACAAGCGATGAGATATTCCATAGGTGTTTAGATATTCCTCCTAAAGAAAAGGTTTCGATAGACAAGCTAGCCAGCGTTTTTGAGGTTGTGTCTCCCAAGGTGTTGAAAGTTAAATTGAAAGGTTGCAAGTCTTCTTTCCTTGCGGCTATTCCCGAAGCTAACTTTGGCATCGTTTATAGAAATGATATTGGTAAAGACCTTCTTCTAAGACGGGCAAATATCACATATTCCGGAATGTTTATTCCAAAGTATGATCAAGGGGTTGTAAGACTCACACCAAACCTGAAAAATTGGCACTGGATTTCCAAACCAAAGTCAATCCACAGAGACGTCGTGTTGAA
>CAILAO010000826.1 GCA_903832105.1 uncultured Pseudomonadota bacterium
CAACCAGTCCTTGATTTGGCGTTTGTTGACCGAGTGCTGATAGGCAAAATCAAACTCATCAAAAGTTTTTAAGACAGGCAGATTCGATTTTTTCAACATCAATTTAATTTTGTTTTTATCTCGGTTTTCACATTCTCGTTCCAAAATCCAGCCTAGAAATTCCAGACAAGTCATATCGTTTTCGGTAGCTTTTTTGATTCCTATTTCCAGATTATGAATTGAATGATAGCATCTGACCCGCTTTAAATTTGCTTTGATTTTTTCTATCATCTGATCACCTCGTTATATTTTTCTAACGGACGATCAAGCTTGGAAACTAAAACCGGTTTATTGGGATTAGCCGTTTTTTTATTAATCTCCTCAATATCTCTTTTGGTTTTGGTTTTGTTGATTATTTCTTCGATTACAGATGTTCTAACAGTCTGCATTTGCAAGGATAATTCTATAATATTTGACCAGTTTTCTGATTTGTGTTTAGCGTAAAGTTGCCGCAAGCCATTTAGTTGATCTCGTTGAATTTTGGGATTTTCAGTAATAATTTTGTTGATTAGTTGTTCTGAATCTTTAAATTCAACTAAGTCTGCAAGGCAGTTCTCCCTGACTTTTGACAACTCTTCTTTGTAATTTCGGTAATGGTTATTGTTAAGATTTCGAATACCGGGTGCAGAAGATATTTGCCATCTGCATATTTCCTCGTTAGACTTAACATCTGATATAATCAGCATATCACCAGCAGTGTTGATCAGAACAGCTTTTTGTTGATATTGATATGGAACGGAATATTTGTTGCTTTTGAAAGAAATCAGACCGGTTTTATCAACCAAGCGCTTTTCTGAAACTTGTTCGCCGACATATGGTTTTAAGACTTTTTTCTCTTCATTAAACAAAATTGATGGAATTTGATTAGTGGTTGAATGAACTTGATTATTTACTCTGGTTAGCCAAGTTTGTGACTTTTCACGCACATCTGACAAATCCACAAAGGTTTCGCCGTAAAGAAAATCATCTTTAATGTACTGCACTAATCGTTCAACTTTGCCTTTGCTTTCGGGATCATAACCTTCGCAAACCACAGGCAAAAAACCGGAAGATAAAGCAAATTTATGAAATTCTTCATTCAGCCAAACTTCACGATATCGTTCACTGATTACGACTAATTTGGTTTGATCGTAAACATACTCTTTGGCTATTCCTCCAAAAAATTCAAAAGCTTCTTTATGTGCTCGAATGAAATCGCCAGTATTAAACGGTCTATTCTGAAGATAGAAGTATCGCTGCCGGGAAAATCCAAAAATAAAAGCCACAAAATAGACTTTCATTTTCTCATGATTGTCCAGCAAAATCCAATCTTCGCCAGGATCTACCTGAACCTGAAAACCAGGTCTGTCTGTCTGAATTGGCTTGTAAAACCGCATCGAACTTCTGCCATAATCCGATCGAATTTTGGCCAAATATTTACGGAATGATCTTTCTTTAGCCTTGATTTCTGGATGCGTTTCTTTGAGAATCCGCAACAGCTTAACAGAACTGATTTCTGGAAACAATGTTAATTGTTCGTCAATCAACTGCTTTAATCGATCAAATTCGCTCGTACGCTTGACTTTTATCAACATCTGTTGTGCTTGTTCCTGATCAGTTTTAAGGTATTTGACTACTGTTCCAGGGGAGACTTCGGTTATTGCTGCAATGTCTCGGATACTCTTTCCAAGACTTTTGAGATAATGTACACAATGATACAATTGAACACCTTTCATTACGCCTCTAAAGTTTATAAAACTCAAGAAGCAAGTTAATATCAGCGTGTCAAATTAAAGTGCCGATTCTGTACTAATATAAAGTG
>CAILAO010000827.1 GCA_903832105.1 uncultured Pseudomonadota bacterium
GAACGCTGAGGAGGCAGTCTCAGTCTATAATGATGTCATCAAGACCTTTAATAAAGATCCCGCGCTTGGAATTAGGGAACCAGTCGCAAGATCCATGGTTTACAAGGGGATTATTCTACAATATCAAAATAAAATAAAACCTGCTGTTTCCATTTTTAACCAAGTTATCAAGACCTATTTCGAAGACGATTGGGAAGAAACCCAACAGTTAGTCGAACAAGCCCAAAGACACATTAACGAAATCGAGGCTGAGGATTCCAACACCACAAGCAAATGAAGTGAATGTGTCTTCTACCCGGTGTTACACCAACCGTCTTTAGATTCGAACAGAAGGCCAACAATGATAACGATCTATACCAACGGAAACGTGAGATGGTAACTCCTAAGAGATGAATTATTGAATATAAACCGTACTATATTAGTGGTTGATACTAACGCTGGAAGAAAGTCACCGAGTAGTAAAGATGTGATAATAATCGTATTTAGAGGAAGATGATTTTGGTAACCGACTTCAGCACGAATTCAATCGAAACGGTAAGTTTCAGCTACTTAGTAAGGATGAACTCCAGGCCAATGCATTTTTCCACTGAAATATCGGTAGTCTCCAAAACTGAGGCACGCTTATGATTGACTGCAACGATTTGTTTGGGTTTTCTAAAACAAAAGTTGGCGGTCATACGTCCAGATCAATGATGTTAGTAGAAATGAGTTCTTTAGTTCGCGCCATGCCTGTTAATATTACGAAGGAAGACATAAAAAAAGCCGTCATTGAGGAAAATATACTAAATAAACCAACACTAGTAAGTCGTAAGAAAACCTTTCGACATTTAACTGAAATTTACGGGTTGGACGTCTCCAAACCAGTATTTCGTGTTTTTTGGGCGTTGGCCCATTCAGATTTTGAATCACTCCCCGCGCTTTGTTTAATTTGCGCCTATGCGCGCGACCCGCAACTGCGTTTCAGTTTTGAATTGATTCGAAAGCTAAAACTGGGTCAAGTACTAAGTAGAACTGAAATGGAACAGTATCTCGAATTGGGATTCCCCGATCGTTTTAGCCCCGCAATGAAAAAATCCATGGCCCAAAATGTGAACACAACTTGGACATTCGGGGGACATCTTATGGGGAGGGCAAAGAAAGTGAGACAAATCCCTAATCCACGCCCGGTTTCAGCCTTATATGCTATGCTAGTCGGTTATTTCAGTGGACTTCGTGGAGAGCACCTTCTCGATTCGGCTTACGCCTCTTTGGTTGCACCGAGTCGATCCATATTGCAATCGTCCCTCTCCCTGGCAGCCGCTAAAGGGCTATTTCGTCTAAAACAAGCAGGAGGAATAGTGGAATTTGATTTTTCGAATCTCCTTACCACCAAAGAGATGGAGTTACTCAATGAATCGAATTGATCAACTACTATCAAACTATCGTAACCATATTCAAATGCCACTCCAGCAAGGATTACCCGCATCTCAGCGTGTTTGGTTTGCGGTGTATCCTTCCACCGAGGAGAGGAGCCTTATAAATCGTATCGATGAATTCGAGATGGCTACAAAAGAAGCGGGATATCCTTGGTTTCGCATCGATTTTAAAGGGAGCTTGGCTCGTTGGCTAGCTACAGTTGATTCTGAAGAACGTGATGAATGGTTTAAACATCCGAAAGATATTGAACTATACGCAAAAACAGAGTGGAAGATTATGTTAAAGGAATTTTTCGAAAAAGAGGTCAGCAGCGTCACTACACCTGAGCGAACCGTGTTTGGCATCACGGGGTTGATGGATCTTTGGGACTTTTTACATGTCTCGGATCTTATTGAGGGTCTGGGGGACACGTTTCCAGGATTCTTATTAGCCTTTTTCCCGGGAGAAAAAGAAGGAAACA
>CAILAO010000828.1 GCA_903832105.1 uncultured Pseudomonadota bacterium
AGGATTAACTCTTGGTTTTCTTGGTCTTTATATTTTATGATCAAAGGACAAGGATATGATTCTAAATGAGATTTCATTACTAATACAAAATGTAAATTTATAAATGAATTATCTTTAATGTTTATTATAGATTATGTACTAGCATTTTATTATTGTTTGAGTTCTGGTTTTCTGGAGATATAATCCTATTTCCTGATGTGTCATTCTTGGATCTCCAGTACACGGTCAACCTTCTTTTGAGACATGGAGAAAAGGAGATCGGAAATCAATCATCAGCTCTTTCCAATGTCGTTTTCTCTGATTTAAGAACGAGTGATTTTTCTGAAATTTCTCACAAGCGTCAATCCGCAAAAGCGTTTAGTTCAAACGGTAGGATAAGTGCCGCCCAAATCAATAGGTTTTTGAGAGATTCGTTTTTTGTTAGATCGAATGGTACTAAGCCCTTTGGATGTGCTGGCTCTATAGGTGGCTACGATTTGTATTTTTCGATTGAACGTGTTGATGGTCTTGAAAATGGTTTTTATTTGGTCGAATCAAACGACTATAACATCCGAAAAATCTCAGATGATTCTCATTCTGAGTTTCTTTTTCAAAGTGCATTTTCATGTTCTCACCTAGAAAACGCGAAAATCTGGATATTGGTAGCGTCAAAGCCCAAACTTTTATTAGGAAAGTACGGCAAACGCGGTTATCAGTTTCTTTTTTTGGACACTGGTGGTCTTTTGCAACAGATGCACTTATCGTGCACTTCATTAGATATTTCTTTTAGGATAGTTGGAGGATTTGACAACGGTCTTGTTGGTTCATTATTACCGACAGACGACTTTGTAACTTGTATGGCCGTTATGGGATAGTGATGAATTCTAAGAAACTAAAAACTTTAGACAAATTCCTGCTGTTCTTTTTTTTCCTACTATCTATCACTGTGGCAGTGCAAAGTTACTTGCTAAAGGTCTATTTCGAAGATTTTCTTATAGAGAAGTCAGCAAATAATTTTTTGGTGGCTGCTGAGGTTATATCGAAAACCGTGGATAAAGATCTGCTGGAGGGAAATTATAAACTGGTATGGAAACAACTCAGCAGAGCCATATCAAAAAACGGGCTCATTGCTTTCTTGATTGTTGATAAAGAGTATAAACCTCTCATCGAAGATTTAGAAATGTTGAGTTTGTTTAAGTCTGTGGAGAACGATTCAAATTGGTCAGAATTAGGTCTAAAAGAGAGAAGTGTAAAATTGTCGTATGACAAAAAATATTTAAAGATTGTTAATACCATTGAATCTGCGAATCAATCAATTAGTAGGCATTCAATCATTTTTTTATATGACACTTCAGACATTTCCGCATCTTTACAGATGATTGACTTTATAATGGTTCTATTCATTATTTCTCTACTAGTAATACTGTTTTTTGTATTTAGGATATTGTTAAAAGCTTTCGAAAAAACCATTTGTAATATCAATTTTGGAGTCTTCGCTATATTGGCAGACAGCAAAATCCCAACTAATTTGGAAACGATATTTACAGAATATTTCTCTGAGATCAAACATCTTGAAGAGTTTAAGACAAAATATGAGGAAGCAAAAACTGAACTGGTAAAAAGTCGGACCTATGCTGCGATTGCTCAAATGACGCAAATGGTAGCTCATGATGTTCGTAAACCTTTTTCAGTATTGAAAGCCGGATTAAATATGCTCGTAGGGGCGTCTACTAATCAAGACCGTGATGAAACTATTCGAAAGCTCGTGCCTCAAGTGAATCAGGCTATGTCTTCCGTCAATGCGATGATCCAAGACGTCATGGAGATAGGTTCTACCAATATCAATTTGATAAAGGAACCGACATCACCGGAATCTCTTATCGAAGCAGCGCTCAATGAGATCTTTAGTATCAGAACCAAAGCGGAAGTAACTATGATGTATAAGCTGCATCATGTTCATATGGTTCTTGCAAACAGCGTC
>CAILAO010000829.1 GCA_903832105.1 uncultured Pseudomonadota bacterium
CAAGTGAGGCTCCCCGTCTGAGCCTTGTTCCGTCGCTGGTTCTTGGGCCTCTTGCACTCGTTCTTGGTTTTCAGGTTTTTAAAGTCAGTCTTTTGTTTCCGCTTCATTTTTATGCGAGTTTTGAGGATCTTTTTCAGGCATCGATCCTTCCCGCGATCATTTTGCTTATTTCCAGCGGCATTGCCATCACGGTTAATTCAACGATCAATCAGGAATCTTCCTATTGGTGGAGTAAACCTTGCGCTCTCGCTATTGAAGCCATGGGCCGCTCTGTTAAGAGAGAGTTGAGGAGTCTTATCCTGATTAAATCTCTAGTGGAAACATGGAGTTTATGCCTTCCTTGGGTTTTCGGAGAGTTGATTGTCATCGAAGCAATCTTTAATGCTCCGGGGCTCGGGCTCAATGCCTGGCACATGGCAAAAACGAGAGACCTGACGGGTCTTTCAGAAGTTATTATATATCTGGGCTTGTTATATCTTGTTTTCTACGGGCTCGCAGCCATTGTAAACCATTGGATTGGGAGGCGGCTTGAGTCCTATACCTGACCATTACGACTGGAGGATATCTCCCGAGAAACTGAAAAAGGTTTTATCTTTTATATGGCAACATGCGTTTGACTTGATCTTTTTAGCAGCATTCATACTCTTGATTTTGTTTCAGTTTGTCCAGGCGATTCCAGGTGTATCTAACATTCAAGATTCTCTTGATCTTGGAAATGCCTTGTCACCCCCTTCACTAACTCACCCCATGGGTACAGATAATTTGGGACGTGATCTTTTACTTCGTCTCTCGGAGGTTATGACGAGAACTGTGATTCCATTATGGATCGGGGTTTTTTGCAGCCTTTTGGTGGGGATTATTTGCGCCTTTATATTTATTCATTGTATCGGACACCGTTTGCTTGGTGTAGCGGAAAAAATCTTCTTTTTTTTAACGTCATTTGTCGCGAGTATTCCCATTAGTGTCATCTGTTTCGGTGTCGCGGTCGTCATTGAACGTTCGAACTTATTTTCTGTGCTTCTTCCGCTCGTCGTGCTATTTGGCATGCAAACCTACCACACGATCACTAATTTCTATCGCCGCGACCAGAGGCTTGGATTTTGGGTTGCACATCAAACGATGGGCGGCTCTCTTGCGGGGCGTATTTTGCGGTATGGCATCTTGAGAAGTTGGAGGCAGGATATTCTTTCTCTTTTGTCCTTTCAACTCAAAGTTGCTATTTCAATCGAGGCCTCTCTCAGCTATTTAGGTTTTGGCATTCAGGAACCCGATCCATCGTTTGGTAATATGCTAGCCTCCCACTTTGATTTATATCTCAAAGGTGAATGGTCGATTCTTCTGTTCATTATTCTCATTTTTATTCTTACGTCAGCGGTCCCCGTAAGTATCACTAGAATCTTTAGGTTGACGCATGGCTGACGCGGTATAGCGGAATCCCACGAGCGACACGTCGTCATTACATGTTCGACCTTCTTTTTTTGCGCTCTCCGCCTCCCAGATTTTATTAAAGATAAAGCGAGGCATATCAGACCAACGGACATTCCGCTCACGCAGAATTTGGCGAAGCGTGCGTAAGTTTCGATGAATCGGAACACCATCGGTGTAAGCTAAAAGTTCATCCCCGCGAATAAATGGAAACGTCTTAAGTTTGAATTCAGCAGAACTATGAACACCAAGCGGTGGATGAGGTGCAGTCAAAGGTTGAAGTTTAATCGAATCGGGATCTCGAAGCGAGTACGAAAGAGGCGGCGCATGACCCGCCGTCAGGCAGTGAACGACTCTTTCTGCGGGTTCAAATGTCAGGCCCAGTAAAGAAACAACATGGAATCCCTTCCCTTGCTCGTACAAAAGATTGTCCAAAAACATGGCATATCGTTCCAGAAAAGTTTTTTCCTCACAATAGTCTGGGCGGTCTATACGAAGAGTATTGAGCAGGGTTTTGCAGGTCGAAACGATGAGCGCCGCTTGGACGCCGTGTCCAGTAATATCGCACAGTACAAAGTGAAAAAACTTACCTGATTTTGACTCTAGAAAGGCATACCAATCTCCGCTTGCTTCAGAGATCGGTTTATGAAAAGCGGAAATTTCAAAGGCTTTCCATGCGGGAAGACGTGACGGCCAAAAAGCCTTGGCAATCTCTGCGGCGTCAGTTAACTCACCGGAAATGCGTTTCGTACGCTTTTCTTCCGACAGACTTCTAACGGCGAAGGTGCTTAACGCTGTGCCAATAAAACCAACCAAAGGGAAAAACCACAGAATAACGATACCCTGAAACGAAAAAACGGCAAAAGTAAAAGCAAGATAAACACCAACGATGACCCCAAAGGTTTGCCAGAAGACGAGAGCCCCTTGTGTAGCTCCGATGATTGCACCAAGGAGAATGGCACATATGATTTGGATTTTTTTGAAGCCAAAAAGCTGCAACCAGTTCTGAGTGATAACACTGTTTACAATTGAGGCTATCACAAAGCCACCAGGCATGCTGCCGAGGGGAGTTGGCTTGATATCGACCCATCCAGTGAACATGTTGGGAAGAATCACGACGACATCACCACTTTCGATGAACTCAAGAGACGAGCCTTTTTTCGCCGCTTCAAGAATAGGAGCAAGCCTTAGGTGTCTTTCAAAGAAAACATTTGAAGGTGCGATATTGGCAAGAATTCGCCCTTTTTTGTCGATCGGGATATTCTTCTGCTCGATCATGAGGTGGTCCCCTATGGAGATGGTTCCTTTTGAACTTAGTAGAGATAGGTGAGGAAGAATACTTTGATCACTTAGGGGGATCATCGCATCGACCCAGATAGACTCGCCAGAGTTGATGTGTCCCACTCTTTTGAAGATCGATTGAAAATCCTTTGAAGGGCCATAAACAAACCAATTGGACTTTGATGTGCCAAACTTCTTAAGAACGAGATCATCTTTTTTGTAGGCGCGGTCCAAATTCGACGTATCAATCGAGAGAGGAAAAGGATCTCTGCCTTGGACGCGCGAGGGACGAACGAAGGCACCGACGGCGACGGGAGTCTTTAATTTTTTTAGTTTGTTCAACGCTTCAGGAGCTTCGTTAAGAGGGTCGAATAGTACTGAAAAGAGTTTATCAATCACAATAGCGCGAGGAGATCTCTTGTCTATGGCTTCAAGGAGAGTAGCCCACTCGTTGATGTAAAGATCGTCGGCTTTGAGTGTCGCGAAGGTTGTTTCATCAAAACTTAAAATTTTTAGCCTTGGATCTAAAGACGGATCTTTTCCTATGGCGTGTCGTGCTCTGAAAAGCGCGGGAAGGTCGACATTGGCTACAAAAAAGTCGAACATACTGGAACTATTGAGGATAAGGAGGAAAAACAGCCAACCCGCGATAATAACTAGCATTGATCTCAGTCGGTGCCGATGATCCTTATGAAGAAGTAGCAGCTTTAGGGACTCCATAAAAAATGACCCTGTCGATATGCTAGTTAACCCTTTAAAATATCAATTCTATTTGAGATTGAAATCTTTTTCTACAGTTTTTCAAGCTTTTAGCCGATACGTACTACAGATAAAGGAACAAATCTTAGAGGAAATAATGACTACACGCAAAGTGTCTAGAGGAACTTTTTTGTTGGGCGGGGAGGCTCATGATAAACAAACTCAATTCTTTTATCTGGTTATGCTGCGGAGCCTTCATGCTTTGTGTTGGATCAATAGGTTGTCAAAACCAATCCCAACCCCAGCCCGTTAACGATACCATCGCCAAAAAAACATCCGAAAAAGATAAGAAAACTAATGAAGACAAGGTTAAGCTCGAAAAAGCCGATGAACCGACCGACGTTATGGGAATGTACCTCGCGTGTGCAGACATTGATGCAAGCAAATCCAAGTACAATGGAAAATACGTTTTCGTTGGTTGTCGTATGCAAGACGAGCAAGGTAAGAAAGTTGCCACCAAGAACATAGGTCCTTCGCAGCGATGGAGCGTAAGAGTTCCTAAGGGATCTGCTCTTAAAGGTAAAATTCTCCAGGAAAAAGAAGAGTCCTTCTGGCATACGATCACAGTATTTGCCGCGGGCTCCAATTTAGCGACAACGACAAAACATGTTAACGTAAGTACCTTTGCATTAACCGTTACCCAAGAAAAGACGGCGCTGAGCTTACTGGCCGACGCGCCGCCGGCTCAGACCTACACGACACAGCCAGGACAGCGTGACGCCCAAATCAATCCAGACGCTCAGAACTTTCAACAAACAACAGGAGAGAATCCAAAAGAGGTTACTGACCAAGGTTTTGCGAATGACTTAACGCAGCCAGATCCGAATCTGAATGACTTATATAGCTTTCCAGAACAAAGCACGATGGCTCAAAACGACAGCTACTACCCTGATGATATTCCTACGAATGAATTTGACGAATCTAGTGACGAGTATAGTGATGAGAGCGGTGAGTATGCTGACGAGTATGGTGATGAGAATAGCGAGGAGTATGCTGACGAGTATGGTGATGAGAATAGCGAGGAGTATGCTGACGAGTATGGTGATGAGTATGCTGATGAGTCTGATCTAGCGTATGAAGATTATAGTGACTATGGCGACGGTGGTGACTATGGTGACTATGGTGACTATGGTGACAGTGGTGGCTATGGCGACTACGGATTGAGATAGACAAACCTCAATAGTTCAACCGGGATTTTGCATTTTCGGTAGGACCATGTATGGAACTCCGCGTCCGAAGTTATCGCCACGGAGCATCTTGAGTGAGTTTACTTAATTTTCTCAAAAACTGTCTTAATAACAGCCAGAGCTTCGTCAATTTCTTTTTTCGAGATCACAAGAGGCGGAGCAAAACGGATGATGTTGCCATGCGTCTGTTTTGCAAGCAGACCGTGTTCTTTGAGTTCCACGCAGGTGTCCCACGCCTCAAAACCTTTTTCGAAAACGGCCCCTGTGAGAAGTCCTTTACCTCTGATCTTGACGAGTTTTGGGCACTTAACTTCTGACAATTTCTTTCGGAAGTAATCGCCAAGTTCAAGTGATTTGGCGGCAAGGTTTTCTTCGTCCAGGACCTCAAGGGCTGCAATGGCAACAACGCATGCGAGAGGATTCCCGCCAAATGTTGAACCATGAGAGCCCGGTGTGAAAACGCTCATAACGTCTTTTCTGGCAACAACGGCTGAGACTGGCATCATACCGCCCCCTAAGGCTTTACCGAGGCACATGGCATCAGGTTTCACGCCTTCGAGATCGCATGCAAACTTAGCGCCGCAGCGGCAAAATCCAGTTTGAACCTCGTCAGCGATCATTAGAATGTTCGCGTCGGAGCAGATTTTGCGAACAGCTTTGAGATACCCATCGCTTGGGACGTTGACCCCAGCTTCGCCTTGGATGGGTTCGAACAAAAAGGCTACCGTGTTTTTTGTAATCGCGGCTTTTAATGCTGCCGGATCATTGAAGGGGATGATTTTAAAGCCAGTTGCAAACGGACCATAACCCTTGCGAGCATCCTGATCGGTTGAAAAAGAGATAATGGTGCTGGTGCGTCCATGGAAGTTTTCTTGGCAGGCGATGATTTCTTGATCGCCATCGGGGATCCCCTTTTTCATATGGCCCCAGCGTCTTGACATCTTGAGAGCTGTTTCAACAGCTTCCGCGCCAGTGTTCATAGGAAGAGCCATGTCAAATCCCGTATATTCGCAGAGCTTCTTTAAGAAGGAACCCAATTTGTCGTTATAAAAAGCGCGCGAAGTCAGTGTGAGCGTTTTCGCTTGGTCGATCATGGCTTTTAGAATCTTAGGGTGTCCGTGGCCTTGGTTAACAGCAGAGTATGCAGAAAGAAAGTCAAAATATTTTTTCCCATCGACATCGTATAAATAGACACCCTCTCCTTTGCTGAGCACCACAGGAAGAGGGTGGTAGTTATGTGCGCCGTATGTTTCGTTGAGTTGAATTAATTCCTCTGTCTTACTTGATTTCGCGACCTTTTGATGTGTCATAATGTTGAATCTCCCCAAGCGATGAAGTTCGGAATAACAGCTAACATACTAGAATCAAGAGAGATGTTTAAGGAGAAAATTTCCGCCAGCAAGGTTATTCATAACCCGCTAAAAATATTGGATATTTCGGTGAAGCCCTAATGTTAGCGCGTTCGTTCATCAAAAAAGTTCTGCTAGTGTTCAAAAAAACTCCAGAACAAGCATTGTTGTTTGACTAGTTGGGGACCCGATCCGCTGCAATATTTTCATTGCGTATATCAACTCCGATATAGTACTTTTCTACAGACGTAGCACCCACTGGAGATAAAATGAAAATTACGATATTTGGCACCCGAGGCTCCTATCCAGTTGCTCGGAAGGAAGTCATGCGTTACGGGGGCAACACGACCTGTCTATTTATTGAGAGCGGTCAAGACTTAATCACGATCGACGGAGGAACGGGCATTGTAAAACTCGGTCAAAGTTTGATCGCGCGAGAGCATCCTCAAACAGAACTCAACCTTTTCTTAACTCACCCGCATTGGGATCACATTCTGGGCCTTCCGGCTTTTCAACCATTATACGACGAGAGATTTCATATCACGATTTTCGGATCTGACTCAGAGAATAAGACAGTCGAAAGCATCTTTTCAACGCAGTACACGTCAGGAAATTTCCCGGTTCATTTTGACCAGCTCCCCGCCTCTATTCGTATCAACAAAATAGACCGTAAAAGCCGAGTTAAACTGAGCAGCACCAACGTTACTTGTTGCCAGTTAAACCACCCGGGGATCAATTTGGGATACCGCTTCGAATCTCCAACGGGTATTTTTTGCGTGCTTCATGATTTGGCTCCGATCGAAGCCAACTATCTAGGCTTTGGAATGGCAAGCGAGGCTGCTTCTAAGCCAAAGGCGTTTGAGACCAATTACAATGCTGGTCTTGTCGACTTTATTCGAGATGCCGATCTGGTGCTTTATGACACCTGCTTCACAGATGAAGAACTCGAAGGAAAAAGGCATTGGGGTCATTCGACCGCCACCGAGGCGTTCAAAATTCTGGAACAACATCGTCATCCGCCAGCATTGATTTTGTCCCATCACGACCCTAACCATTCAGACGCTATGATGGATGCCATCTATGACGCTGCCAAACGGGAGGGGAAAAAACGGAATATTGAGGTTCTTGTGGCCAAAGAATTAGGGGTTTTTAAAATATGAAAATACGTTTTTTGGGAACCCGAGGGGGTGTCGCTGTTCCGTCAGTCGAGACCATTGAGCTTGGAGGCAATACGACCTCTGCAGTTATTCAATTGGACAACGGATCTTCACTCATCATTGATGCCGGGACAGGAATTATCGAATACGCTGCGAAATGTCTTGATTTGAACCGCGACCGCGAATTTCACATCCTGATGACTCATTTCCACTGGGATCATATTCTTGGGTTTCCTTTCTTTTTTCCTATTCATTCGCCAACGGTCAAAATAAACATCTACTCTACCGTTGAGGCGGAAGACCTTAAGGGGAGATTCTCCGCGCTGTTTGACGGAACCTATTCGCCCCTGCGTGATATTAAAAACACGAAAGCCGCACTGATCTTTCAAAAGATTCCTCCTCAAGGCATGATGATTAGTGGTGCTATGGTTCGGGCTCATAAAGTGGATCATACCGACCCTTGCGATGCATATCGGATCGAGGCGGATTCAAAGGTTTTGTCCTTTGTAACCGATCACGAAACCAGGGCGAACGAAAAAAATTCGCAGCTCATCAAGTTTATTTCTGACTCGCATCTACTTATTCATGATGCGGAGTATACAGCCAAGCAGTATGAGACCCATAAGGGTTGGGGTCACAGTAGCATTGAAAATGCAATAAAGAATGCCACTCTCGCAAGAGCTAAACGGGTCCTTTTGACCCATCACGATCCGAATAATTCAGATGATTTTTTGCGGCTATACCTGCACAGACTATTCAAAACAGATGACACCTACCAAAGCCGCGGCATGTCCATCGGATTCGCGGAAGAAAGCGTCGAGTATGAATTTTGATTAAAGGGGACGGGCACCTCGAATAACCTCAATCACTGCTGGTTTCAGTTTTTATGTAAGAAAGAATCAAGCCAAAAGATTCCTCATTTTTGGAGTTTGCAGAACAACTGTCGGGAAGAAAACTCCAATTTTCCAAAAGAGGTCCGAAATAACTGCAAAGTTAATAATTTCGAGGTTTGGGATTAGTGAGGCGTCCCCTTCTCCCCCCTTCTCCCCTTCTCGCGTCACTGCAGCCTAATAATAGTCATTGTGGCGGAGGTATACGTAGTGGGTTGGGGACCGCTAGTATAATTACCGACGTATACGTTCGTACCATCAGAGCCGACTTGAACGCTGACGTAATCACCGGATGTGAGTGACGCTATTGTGGTTCTACACGGATTCCCTGTCCAATTTGCGGCATAAATCGATGCGCTCGCATACGTTCCGGGTACCTCTGTTGTGCCATTCTTCATGAGGCGCATAAATCCGGTGCCAGCCGTGTTGGTGCTATCAAAAAAACTAACGCAAAATGATATTTGATATATTCCTGTGGTATTAGCTTGAATTCTTTCAGGGTTGGTCGATGTGCTGTGTACCATTCCAACCTTGGCTTGCTCCATAGTCATTGGAAGATCATACCAAACATTTGCGCCACCAAAGGTAAGACTCGTACTACGATAGACCGACGCATATGCACTGGCTGCGGCAGTTATCTGCATCGTTCCGTCTGGATACTTCATGCCGCCGCTCGTAGACTCGATTGTTCCGGCTACTGAAAGTTTTTGTATTGGATTAGTCGTCCCAATACCAACATTGCCATTTTGGTCGATCAAAAATCTATCCGTCCAAGTCACTGCTTCTCCACCATCAGCAAAAGCATTTGTGTTTGAGAAGACCAACTTTCCCTCGACTACCCCTAAAGCGCTACCTCTCCCCGCTTCCTGTGACTCCCACCGAGAGTCCGTTGAATCATAAACAACGTTGTAATAAGCTGTAGCGCCGGCGGTTCCATTATAGGCCACCGCGCCTATTGGATGGCCAGGAACGCCAAAATTC
>CAILAO010000830.1 GCA_903832105.1 uncultured Pseudomonadota bacterium
AGATGTAGATGGAACGAAACTTCGGAACTGGGAAGGGTAGGTTGTCTAAACTATGATGCGCTATTTATTATCTGGACTAGGATTACTTATTTTTTCTTTGTTAACAAATCAAGGTTTTGCTCAGATTTTGATGGATCCATCAACAACAACAAAACAAGGGCGAAGTCGTTTAGGATTCGGTCTTTCCCTTGCGGAACTTGATTATGACACCGGATCAAGCACTCCCGAATTTAAACGAAAGACCGTTGGAGTTGTTTTTGATCACGGGATTGCGTCGAAAGTCGATATTACGGGACAACTCGGATATATTATGGATTTAGAAGTTGAATCGAACCATGAGGATGGAAAAGGTTTTGTTCTTGGTTTTGGTGTGCGAGGTCTTCTACATAGTACAAACCAACTCAGGGTTTATGGATATGGTTTTTTTGCTTATCAAAAAGAAGATATCAACTATAGCTCTGGCGGAAAAATGGATATCACTACTTATGACTTTCATCTAGGAAGCGTAATTGGCTTCCCTTTATCGTCAAAGATTCAGCCTTATTTTGGACTTGACCTTGTAGCTATCAATGATGGTGACGTGGAGGCAAAAAGTGGATCAGTTTCTGTTAAAAGCGATATTGAGCGCGATGATATTGTGAACATCAAACTTGGATTAAGCGCCTTTTTTGATGCAATCATTCTTCGCCCGGAATTGACGCTGTTTGGCGAACAAACTTTCGTCTTTTCGGCTTCTTTTTTGCTTTAAGATCCCAGTTTAATATCATTCAATAGCATTGGAAGACGAAATCAAGCCCTTATAAATTTGCGGGATAGGCCATTATTTGTCCTACTCGTAGCGTTAGGATGTGGCTACAAGAGTAGCAATGATTCTGATGCGCAAACAGCCATCCGCAAGGGATTATCCGATAAACAACGTCTATCCATTCAACATTATTAGTTATATTTTTTTTGTACTCAAGATTCTCCAAAGACCTCCGATCTGCCCGGGGTCACATGTTTTTTCACGCATGTGAGATGAAGCGTAAAATGCAACGTTTTTTTTAGGAGGAAAGAACAATGAAACTAGAAAAATTTGGTTCCTGTCTTTTGGTACTCGTTCTTGCCACGGTTTTGGCATTTTCCTGCAGTAAGAAGGATGACGATGACGACGAAGCGACAGATCCAGGCACGGGTACTGGAAGTGGAACTGGCACCGGCACTGGAACAGGCGGGACGACAACGTCTGACAATTTCTTTTACGATGCTGCGCTAAATACGATCCCTGCTCTCGAAACATCGGTATCACTTAGATTAATCGAAGAATGGTCTTTCGGAAATGTCATGTACGAAGTCTTCGATCTGTTTCAGGAGTATGTTAATGAGCGAGATGAAGGCAAAATCGGCCTTCCTAATATCTTTAAATCTCTCCATCAGACCGGTTCGTTTTATGAGGGCGCAAAAAGCCGATGCGAAACCGTCGAAGATATCGAGATCACGTCGCCTTTTGCCGATCAGGGATCCGGTACGTATAACTGCGTTCTAAATGATGAGGAGGCCGATTCTCACCATGGGAACGCCATCAAGGAAGTTGGTTCCAAGAAAGACGCAATTCTGACTTGGACGGCCAGTAGCTTTTCCGAGCTTGGCGTTGTCAAAGGAAGCTACGATGAGACAGAGGGCGACATCACGCTCGATTTAACGGGCATGTCGACGGGCTTTTCCTGGCGTTTGGCATTTTCTGGAAACGAGAAAGACAAGTTCTTTGAAAGTCTTCATATGATGAAATATACTCCAAGCGGCTACAAGATTTCGATTGTTGGCAAAGGTTATGCCGAAGGAGAAAGCAAGTACTTTTTGTTTAAGATTATGGATTCAGAGACAACCGAACTCTCCACTGCGAAGTACTTCTGTTTTTCTGCTGATGCCTCTGAAACGACTCTCCAAGGTATGAGCCCGGCTGACGGAACCGATCTCGACGGTGTCTCCGCTAACTGTGCCGATTACAAAACCGATGTTGCTGCGATGACCATGTATCCGATTGATGGCAGCAAGCTTCCGTCGGAACAAGCTGATTTCACGGGGACAGGGACTTACAACATCTTGTTAGATCTTGAGTGAGCGGCTAAAGCAATTGAGTCTTGCAGGACTCAATTGCTCTCTATTCACCTGGATTAATTGTTGGACTTAGACCTGATGCCGTTAAGCGCTTCAACGAACAGGTCTGCACACAAAGTCAGGAATCAGAAGAAAGTACTTTAAAAAACACATCTGATGGTGGCACATCAAAGACTGGTTCTCTCGGAGTTCCACTATTTTGTTAAATAACCCCGTTATGGTTCTTTCTTAAAAAAGG
>CAILAO010000831.1 GCA_903832105.1 uncultured Pseudomonadota bacterium
ATCAGAGTTTGAAATAGGGGCAGACGTGGCCACATATACCGTGGTGCCTATTTAAGAGTCACCTTTTTTAAGAAAGAACCCAATTATGGTCATCCGTGATGGCGCGGTGACCGAAATTTCCAGCGCCAGTCAAATATAAAAAAAGCAAAAACATTCAACCTTTTCAGAACGTTTCCACTTTTTGATATTTCGAAAATTTAAAGTTCCACTTTTTTCCACCGATCCCATGATGTCGTCATGTGGTTATGGCGTTCTTAAACCAATCTGTTGAGAGGAAGATCATTATGAATAGAAAACAAAACAGGACGTTAGTAAGAAGCAACCTGTGGAAGATTTTTTTAAGCATTGCGATTTTGTATTTTTCCGGTTGTAAAGAACCAGCGACAACTGCAAACAAAACGACAACAAATCCGTTACCTGCGGGCGAGAAAACAAGTACGGCTTCGAGTACTTCAACAGATACCTCGTCAGGCACCGATTCAAGTTCCACAACAGATACCTCTACGTCCTCCGGCATAAATACATCCTCTAACACAGATCCGGATACATCTGCCCTTGGGACTCTTGCAATTTCTGTCAACCCTCTGGCAGCAGCCTATCCGCAAGGACTCGCCATAAGTGCCTTTTCCTCTACACCAGCAACAAATTTCGATCCAGGTACGCTTGCGATAAATACGGAACTGAGAGATAGCTCTCTTCGCCTTGCTTCTGAGGAAGAAGAAGTTCCTGTCAAAGATAGCTACGCAGGGCAATATGAACTAGAGCAAAAAAGGCTACGTGGTCTCGTTGATAATTGCTTTGATGCTGATCCTCTTAAAAGAATTATTGAGTTTGGAGGTGGTGGTGACGGGTGTTTCACGCCAGCTCAAGGAGGACTTTATACTCCTACATCGACGGCGCCAAATTCAACAGAGGCTTGCATGGCAGCTTATGGTCGAAATACAGTCAAGGGTCTAGGCATCAGCGTGAGTTCTTTTCTAGGCTTGCAGCAGTCGATTTATTGCGAGCTACTCAAAAGATCTCTAGATACAGCCCTTCCCGCAGTTGGCAATGAGCGAGACTTTACCGACTTTTTTAACCCAGACTCAACCTGGCGGAACCGCTCCATTCGTAAATCAAACGGGAAAACTCTATCAACCAAGCTGGCTCACGACGAGTCCAACGCCAGACGTTTCAGCCGCGCTAGAAAGCGCTAAACTTGAAAGGCTTCCAGATTGGACCGATAGTCATGGCAAGATCCGAAGTCGCTATAGATTCGCATTGGAAATCAATCTCACTTACTTAGGATTGCCATTTAAAATGTGGGCTCGTATGGCGCATTCTCCAAGTGATGAAGAGAATTCCACCTATGACGGTGTTATTTGGATCGCATATCAAGCGCGATTTGGATACGACGCTCCACCTCCAGGTGGACCGATGGCACAAGCGCCTTCTGTTCAAGCGATGAGTGTGCAGTATGCACGTCTTGGTACGCTCGAAACACCGCGGGTTATTTATGATTTTAGGCAAGCTCAGATAACACATAATTTTAGTGCCGCTTTTAGCGGAAATGCCAAAGTAGATTTTAACCTAGCAACAACTCCTCCAGCAACGACTGACGAAAATAATGCTGCTTTGTTCAATACCGAAGGCTGGGTAAGAAACATTTGGTACTGGATGTTTGATATTAATCCGAATACTGACGAAGCAAAAATTGCACTTTGGAATAACCCTGGGTCATCTTACTTTGAAGATGCGCGAGGGTATATTGCAAGTATCACGAAAGACTCTGAAGGTGTTTTACGCGGCTGCGCCGCAGTCGGTTCCACCGGGAAAGCTTATCCAACGGATGCAGATGGCGGTGTAAGCGTGAGACGGGCTACATACGATTCAATCATTGCACTAGTACCACGAGGTGTATACACATCTAGCGACCCCAATAGTTATTCAAAAGGAAATGTCACCAAACAATGTTTCTACCAAAAAGTCTTTCCCGAATGGGACTGGGCTTCTTGGGAGCCATCGGGTACTCTTGAAAATGTTGCAACGACCGTTCATGGAGTAGCAGCTCCCGATCTCAGTGGTCTTGAATCGATTGGAGTCGATCTTAATCAAGGTTTACCTACTATTGTAGAGCCAGCAGATGTCGAGCCGTAACTCTTCGGATAGACAAAACTACAACTCGAATAAATCAAGCAGTAACACATAAGGAGCCTATTCCCTTGATGTGTTTATGATTGTTTTAGATTTTTGCAGGAATTCGAGCAACATCTCTCTTAGACGCTCGGCATCTTGCCTTGATATTCCGATAATCCCAGAAAAGTGCAGGTCATCTTGCTTCGCACGCTCAACAGCTTCAATAGCCTTTAGACGCCAGTTAGCATGATGTCTAGCAATAAATGTAGAGTTTTCGGCTAAATGGAGCCACTGCGCTCCTATCGACAATTGTCCCTTTTCAACTTTGACCAAGTTACGACTAGTCAAAAAGTTGAGCGCATCATTAACCGTCTGAGGGGAAAGACCTAATCTTTTTACAAGATCATCACGAGTCTTGATATCTGAAAAGGCGGCGAGAATATGAATTGCAGCGTACCACCACATACTATAATAAGTGGCCTGATCGGACGATTTTAACTCATCAGATACCGCTATCCTTTCGCGGACTCTTTTTTGACTTCGCCGCAGTTCGTCAATTTGCTTATCATAAAACATCTCAAGCTCTTTGGAACCAGCCCGACTTCTTTGAACAAGACAGATAAAAAAACGCTGTTCATCCAGAGAAAGCTGCAGAAAGCCCGATGCCTTAATGGCGTGCTCCAAACTTAAGTTTGCTTTTTTTGATAAAACCAGAGAGACAAAAGAACTCTGACAAGAAAGATATCGAGCCAGTGCACTGCGCCTTCCACGCGCCTTTTGCCCCGTAGAAAGCGCCGCCTGCAGGTATTCTACGTAATCAGTATAAGTAAAAATAGAGAGGTTCATGTTTAGTATTTACTAAAGATTAATCGTTAATATTTTACTAAATAAATCTTTTTCCAGAAATTGCCAAGTGGTAATCTCATTCTTAGAAACGCCGTTAAAAAATATTGAGTATAATCAGGGGGATTGCTATGAGCATTAAGTTTATCGCTTTTTTGATTGCTGCATTTTTATCCTTTGAAGGATTGTGCTTTGGCGGGATTGATGGCTTAGACGGAGTAGGATCTTTTGGTGGTGGCAAGACCGTTGTTTGTCGTGATGCTGCTAAAAAGATCGTTACAGCCACACTCCTTGATCTTTTTGAAGCAATTCATCACAACGGACTCACACTAAAATCGCCGCAAGAAAATCTTGATCTGGACTATCTCGCTCTTCTTAAAGAGTTGCGTCGCATTGTTGATGATCAGCGCCCAGTGGGCCAGCCTGATATCGAGCAATTCCATAGTGACTTTAATAAACTCGTGAGTCCCGAATTTCATCCTGTCTTTG
>CAILAO010000832.1 GCA_903832105.1 uncultured Pseudomonadota bacterium
ATCAGAGTTTGAAATAGGGGCACACGTGGCCACATATACCGAGGTGCCTATTTGAGAGCCACCTTTTTTAGGAAAGAACCGAAAAAACCACGTGATGTTCCCCTAGAAAAACGAGACCGTTACTCTCCAAGATAAATCGAAAGATCACTGAACTGCGTCACGTCAATTAGAGCGTCAGCTGCTGGAACAATTTTAAACGTCGCTGCTCCAGTTGTTTCTTCATCAATGGAATACGCACCGTCAGATCCTTGCGTGAAGCACTGTTGGTAGACATAGGGGCCGTTTTGACATTCACCAAGAGGTTTTTGAACTGACTCATTCGTGCAATTATTGGTCGGATGATAATATCCGTTAGGTAACAGCACCGCATCTGAATCTCTCTGTGCTCGTCTTACACTGGTTCCGAGCGTCATGTCACTGGACGCCGCGCCGCTGACCGCGCAACCCTTCAGGTACCCATCATTATCTTGAATTTTAAATACGAATCCGCGGGCATTCTCACCATAATTGCCGCTAAAGTTATGAAAGTATGCAAAACTCCCTTCATTCGTCAGGGGGCTCACATTGAATGCGATATAGTCGGATCCAGCAAGCGTATGCCCATGCTGATAGGTCTGCTGTGTATCACCATCCAGCGGAAAACGGCCGTAGCCTGCGCTCCCATTAGGCTGCTGGTCTTGCGGGTTAAAATTGGACCACGAAACGACTCCCGCATTGAGATCCAGGTCCCCAGCCTCCGTAAAGGGCGAGACTGTTTCGAGGTAGCTCTCAAGATATTGACCGCGAACCAATGTATATTTAAGAACTGGCGCGGACTCTTCACCGGTCCGGGAATATGCGATGGACATCACGTCGGCATAGCTACTATTGCTCGGAGTAAACGACATCCACATCTTTCCGTCGTAAGTCGCATTTCCGGTGGCGCTAGGGCTGTGACGCACATTGATGGAGATCGTGTTGGTCGCTGACTGAACTCCGGTTTGGGCCGAACTAATTTCGATGGAGGTTAAAAGTACGGGACGTTCGCCATCGTCTTCAAGCCTTGTGACTTTTGCGGAGTTGACGGTGAGGGTAAGGGAGGACGGCTTTCCCTCCGCTCCATCAATAGCTTCCTGAAGGTCCTCTGTCAGATCGAGTTCACCTGCAGCCACGGAAGGAAGTGCTTCGGACTTTCCATTTTTCGATGCTTGGCAAATAGACGCCAACATGAGACCAAGTCCACGATCAACCATATTCACAACACCGCCGATATATTCACGCGCCGTACCCACGAGACATGGTTCGTTTTCTGTTCCCGTATTATTATTTTTGCCATACCTTCCAAGTTTCGCCGTGATGAGATCTTCATCTTTTTTGTAACACGAGGTGCCATCCTCCTGCACGCCCGGTGTGTTTGCGGTCCAAAGGGCGTAGTCGAAACAAGAGGTGGCTGCTTCCGGGGCGAGTTTTTCGTCCGAAGCCTCGACCTTGTCCGACATGTTCATCTTGTCGGGACTCACTTCTCCCGAAAAAAGTCTCAAGTGACTCACGGAAGAAACTGTTGGAGGCACGACTGCCATCACCATGCCCTGGGGATACGTTGAGGTAAGAGATAAACTGCTCACATCCTCTGAGGTCGAAGTTGCTGTACTTGTTCCCGTAGGATCGGCGGGCGGAGCAACTGGATCGTCATCATCTGAGGACTTTTTGGCACACGACCAAGCAAGAGTTACACACAAAATGATTGTTCCTGTGACGATCAAACTCGTAACGATTCCCCTCGTTATTTTCTGTGACATACAATTCTCCTTTAAAAATTTCTTGATAAACTGGAGCAGACAAATCACTCGATCTATCACTCCAATAGACCTTCAGCGCTTTCGGAAAAGCGGGGGAAAAGTTTAGGAGAATCTGCTTGCTAAAAAATCTCTAGCTTTCTTTGTTCCCGTAATAGAAGAGAAATGGCGAGATTTTGCAGAAAAGCCAACTTGCTTTTTTTTAATCGAAAGCGTTAGACAGTCTAGTAAGCGACAATCTTTCTTATAAAAATTCCGTTAAGGGCCGCCCTTGCTTTCACATCAGCACTATTTGGATCGTACTGATCCCCAAGAACTTTGTCCGAATGAAAGGCGAACGATTGGACCTGAGTCATGAAAACAAGATAATCGCGTGACGAGCCGCTTGACGACCTGTTTCTCACAGTTGCACAGCCCGCGGAGCTTCTGGAGCTATATCCTCCGGGATGAAGATTATACGACTTGCGTCCATTTGACTTAAGAGTTTCACCAGAAAAATCCCACGATCTATGTCCTCTTAACGCTGCAACGGAAACGCCGGAGGAATCTGAAATGTGGACATCCGCAAAGTCAAAGAAGATGCCAAATTCACTAATCTCATAATAAGGCGACGATCCACCACTGCTGTGACGAAGGTTCGCGAGGACTTCGACAACCTTTTTTTGGCTTCCATCACGATAGAGATAAAAGAATGTGTCCTGGAAGGGATCGTATTTTGAACGTTCAGAACTCGAAAGTTTTTTATAGGACATCCCATCGACAAGATCCTGCGCCGTAACAATAATGCCATTACGCGGAATAAAGAAGATATTCGCCGGCGCGTTGTATCGGCGAAAATTTCCGC
>CAILAO010000833.1 GCA_903832105.1 uncultured Pseudomonadota bacterium
GAACCCCACTCTCTCCGTCCTAATTCTTAGATCCCCTGAAAACCACAGACAAAACCCAGTTTCGCTAGCAGCTAGTCTGTGAATTTGTCTGTGATTCGTCAAGTTACTTCATCAAATTACTTTCCCTGCTCCTCGTCATGACAATATGCTGCATTAACAGCGAAAATTCGTTAAAAGGTAAAATTATTCGACGTCATTCCGATGGATAACTGTGATTTCTTTGGAGGGACCTCCTATGGCAGGATACCGAGTTTATGATCACCGAGTGAAACAGGCTATTGCTTCCACGCGAAACCCATGTCTTTTTCCGCAGCTCAGCATTCCTCGCTCAACCGCCATGACGTGGATACGGAGCGGCGTGCGCGACGTCGTTACGGCGGCAGACATCGACGCCGATCGCGACACTCTTCTTGAAAAAATTGCAAACCTTGAACATTCCCTCCAGGCGCAAATTGCCAAAAATGATTTGGTTGTTTTCACCTTCCGTGTCTTCGGACTCCAAATTCAGTACCGCCGTTTGCCACAGGAAAGCACCAAAACAACCATTCTGGATCGCATAAAAAAGGCGACTGCTTTTTTGCCCTTGGCGGACTGCCTCGAAGCCATCGGTCTCAGCGCAGCGCGTTTTCACAGCTGGACTAAACGGCAGGTCCGCTGCCTGCTCACAGATCATTCGTCTTGCCCGAAACTATCACCTACTAAGCTTACGTCAAGCGAAACAGGCATCATCAAAAATTATGTAACGTCTAAAGATTTCGCACATTTCTCAATTCCATCGCTCGCGTGGTTAGCCAGGCGAGAGGCTAAGGTTTTTGCGTCACTGTCATGTTGGTATCGAGTGATCCATGAGTTTGGCCTTAGACGAGCAATGCAGAGGCTATACCCACCAAAACCAAAAGTCGGTATCCGGGCCTCAGAGCCAAATCAAATATGGCATCTTGATCAAACCCTTCTTCGACTCGAAAACGGTACCCGGATTTACATCCAGGCTGTTATCGATAACTTCTCACGTTTTGTTTTGGCCTGGCAAGCCACGAAGGACTATGGCGGTCAGCGAACAAGAGCGCTTCTGGAAAGGGCCTCGACGGTGGCAAGCGAGTTTTTTCCAAGCATGATACCATGCGTGTTCACCGATAGTGGATCTGAAAACCTTAACGGCGAAGTAAACGCCTTAATTCAAGGTGAACTTCTCACTCGAATAGTAGCGCAGATTGACATCGAGTTCTCGAACAGTATGATTGAGGCCTTTTTTAGAACTCTGAAGCACCGCTGGCTCTATCTGATCTCTCTTCCTTCGTTTGAGACCGTCCTTACAGCACTCCAAACATACATGCCAGATTACACCCACCGAATCCCACTGAACGCTCTCCACGGCGGCACACCGTTCGAGGTCTATTCTGGAAAATGGACGACTGCAGCACAAAATGCACTCCAAACGTTTCAAGTTGAAGCCAAAATAAACAGGATCACAGCGAACAAATCTGTTTCCTGCGGAGTCTGTCCTGTGTAAAAGAGTAACATCCGTCTCCGAGGAAGGAACTACTTCCTGAGAATACTTGGAATGAATCACCACCGACGCTTTCCGGCTTACACAATTGTCCTGAAAAACCTTGGTATTCCCTGCGAAAGCCTAGTTGCCGATCACGAATTTTCGTTAGCTAAAACAGAAAAAGTCATGATGAGGAGCAGGGCGGCTTCCTCGCAAATCTAACAACAGCCTGGGAAATTTGAAGTTTTTGGCCAAGTCGCTCTGGTTTTGGCTAGCGAAACATTGGTTAAGATATGGAAGTTTGAACAATTAAAATAGACAATTACGTTTTTTGCGTATATTATTACGCATTATGCGTAAGAAAAACACCATCGATGCTCTTTTTCCTAAAATACGCCAGGGTGTTTTGGCCGCTACTTTGCTACAACCAGACCGAAAATGGTCCATGAGCGAATTGGCGCGGCATCTGCACGTGACGCCATCAAGTTTGCAGCGAGAGTTGGAGTCCTTGGTAGCCGCAGGGATTTTGTTGCGAGAAAAAGATCAAAACAGGACTCTCTTCCATCCCGATTCGGCTTGTCCGTTTTTGTCCGAGCTTCGGAGTTTGATGACGAAAACTTCTGGATTGGTTGATTTGCTCAAATCAGCAATATGCCCACTGGCAAAGTCCATCAGCTGTGCTTTCATCTACGGCTCCTTTGTAAGAGGGGAAGTAGAATCTCAAAGTGATATAGATCTCATGGTCATAGGAAAAATTGGCCTTGTAGAATTGGCACCGCGGCTTCGTCAGGTTGAGCGAGAGCTATCGAGGCCAGTAAACGCGTCGGTGTTTTCGGCCAAGGAATTTTCTGCCAAGAGAAAAGCTGGCGATAACTTTATTGTGGCCGTGATGAGCGATAAACGAATTTTTGTGTTGGGCGGTGAAGATGAATTGGAGTGATCTTTTAGCTAATGGGACTATTCGAAAGCATAGAACAAACGATCAGGAAATCACAGAGCTCAAAGCAATTGTCGATCGCGATCTTCGAGATGCAGCGATTGATTCCTTGTCGAGCGATCGTCGATTTGCGACGGCTTATAATGCAATGCTGCAACTTGCGACTATGGTGATCGCTATTGCCGGTTACCGCGTTTTGGCACGGACCGGGCATCACAGCACAACCATCGAAGCACTGAAGATCGCAATGGGAGATGAAATTGAAGGCATTGCGTCATATTTGGATCTTTGTCGTCGTAAGAGGAATATTGTGGAATATAACCGGGCGAACATTGTTTCCGATTCAGAGGTCCAAGAAGCGCTAACCCAAGCCAAAGACTTTGCTGTTTTGGTTAAAAATTGGATCAAGACGAGGTGAAACGAGATGAGAGATTTCACAAAATCTGAGAGGAGAATAATCCGGCAGTTCGTCGATATGGCTTATGAGGTCGAGCTTTCCAATGAATTGATTGCGCTCCAAAAAAAATTCTCGGATTGGCTGATGAAAAAAATCAGTTCCTTCGAGCTAAATGATGAAATTCACAAATATCATGACGGCGCTCAGAGGGAACTATGGAAAACTTATCAAATGAACTCCTTGCCGGTGGTAGCACTAATTGA
>CAILAO010000834.1 GCA_903832105.1 uncultured Pseudomonadota bacterium
GGGCACAATCTTGACCAGGGCGAGTTCCAGTATCAGGGTTTTCGGGCCCGACTTGTCGACAAGCTTGTAGTTTTTGCTCCGAGTTACGGCTTTCTTAAATGCCTTTTCCGTATACTGGGCGAATTCCTTGACATCGCTGCTCTCCTCATCCATCCAGGTCCTGATGTTCGCCTCCTCCATCCACGTCTTGTCAAGCTGATCCTTCGTATAAACCGGGACAACCATTATCTCATTGTAATTGGAAGCTTTGAAATTCGGATCCTTCCAGGCTTTCTGGACTGGGATCACATCATACTTCTGCATCATCTCGGGATTTTTTATGAATCCTGAATCTGCCACAGGACTCGCCTTGCAGCCGGCAAGCGCCGCGCACAGGACAGACACCAGAAGAAAGGCGGCGAAAATACGACATTCTGTTTTTAACGATTTCGAACTCATGATTTACTCCTCTTTTATCATTTGAAACTCACCCACAGATAAATTTCCTCCGCTAATATGCTTTCGGAAGAATCAAGTTTCAAACCTCCTCAATCATTTTATCACAGTGGACAAAGCGATGATCATACAGTATGATACGCGCCAACCAAGACGACGGATTAATGGATGATTGGGTGGTTCACAGCTTTTAGCTGACTACTATGACCTATCAACTATCGCCGCAACCATCCACTAATCCAGTCATCCAATCGATAGAGAAAGATTGATGCCCACTTTTTCAAATATTGACAACTCGATGATATTCTGGATTCTCGCCTTTGTTTCTGCGGCGTGCATAGGGTTCTCCAAAAGCGGCGTCAGCGGCGCCGGCATACTTGCCGTTCCGCTCATGGCATATATTTTCCTACCCAAACAGTCAACAGGCATTCTGCTTCCGATGCTCATTGTCGGCGACATCATCGGCGTTTTCATCTACCGCAAGCACGCCAAGTGGAAACACATATTGAGGGCGCTTCCATGGGCCTTTGCCGGAATCGGGATCGGCTGGATTTTTATGAAATATTCAGGAATTTCACAGGGTCTCTTTAAAGTTTTCATCGGGATAATTGTAATCCTGATGATAATCATAGGTGAATGGTTCCAAAGGTCGAACAATGAGAAGGCCAAGCTTATTCCGCATACCTGGTGGTTCGCGGCATTTATAGGAATAACCGGCGGGATCACCACAATGACAGCCAATGCCGCCGGTCCGGTCTGGGCGATCTACCTCCTTGCGATAGGCCTCCCGAAGAATAATTTCATAGGGACGGTCGCCTGGATTTTCCTCATACTGAATTCCAGCAAAATCCCATTCAGCTGGGATCTCGGTTTTATAACTTGGGATACGCTTGTCTTCAATGCGGAAATGATCCCAGCCGTAATCCTCGGCTCCTTCATCGGGGTTAAAACCATGAAGTACATAAACAACCAGACATTCTCGCTTTTCGTCAAGATATTCGCAGCACTTGCCGCAGGATATCTGATCTTTGGGTGATATTTCCGGAGATGCAATTTTGAAAATATGGTGTAGAATCTAACGATACTAAATAAACGATAATCCTTGATAAACATTCAGCCCAGATTATCTTTCCAATTCCTTATGAAAATAAAAAAAATCAAAAATCTAAGCAAGATCATCCCTCCGAAAGGGATTGATAACCATGAATCGGAGAAGCCAATTA
>CAILAO010000835.1 GCA_903832105.1 uncultured Pseudomonadota bacterium
CTAAATTAAAATTAAAAATTCACTTTTTTTCCAGATAGAAACTTTGAAGCTGAGTTGGTCTGGTGGCATCGGTGTTAGCAAACTTGCCAGCATCAATGCCGAGATACAATTTGGTCGTTCCGTCCAACTTGTAGATGTCATAGCTGTTGGTGCCAACAGACAATTTCTCACCCAGGCAGGTTTCGCCGGTTATGTCTTTTTCTTCGTTTTTTTTCCAAGTAGTGATTTCTGTGCAAAGTGGGGAAGTATTGAAATCTGAGACGGAACCGTCAGAAAGAGGCGTTGCCTTAATCGAATTCAATACCAAATCGATCTTTTTCGCTCCGGAAGGGGAAGAAACGTCACTCCCGAGGGTGAAGCCAAATTCGTATATCATTTTGAAACTTTGCGGCCTCGCCGGATCGGTACAGCTAGTGGAATAACCTAAAACGGTCTTTGTCATTCTACTGCCTTGAAAAACGATTGCCCAACTGACAGCCTCCTGATCGCCTTCTTCCGTCACTGTCACACAATCGAGAGTACTCCAAGTCCCTTCCAATTCAGTTGTAGTGGACTCGCCGCTTTTATCGGAAGCCTTGTTGCAGGATAAATAAAAAGAAATGAACACAAAGATTAATAAACTCTTTAATATTATCAGAACTTTCATTTGCATCCCCTTTTTAATGGCCAAAAAAATTCCTGCTGACCATAAATAACGAATACGAAGTATGGTAACAAAAGAATAGACAAAAATCTCGCTTTTGCACTTCTTTTGGCCCAAAATTGTTTGGGGCAGTGAAACGGGGGGCGGAGTACGTGATATGGAAGGGTGAACGTCATGTACGCAGTGATCGAAAATGTTAAATGCTTGTGCATGGCTGGTTCCCCTGACACGCGGTTCTATCGACCTGCGACGAAAAGCTTGAGTTTGATCGCATGCAATTTCGGTAACATAACGAAACATTAGGGAAAATATTCGATTATGAGTCTGTGTATAGTATGGCGTTAAACATCAAACTTTTATCACATGCCCAATTGCAAAAAGTTCTGTTAAGATAGCCTCTTGATTAGTAAAGGAGTGGAAATATGGCAGGACTTGAAGGTTGGCGAAGGACGCATCATTTAGGTGAACTTAGAGCGACCGATGTGGGAAAAGAAGTCATCCTCATGGGTTGGGTGCAAAGAAGGCGCGATCTTGGGCAGCTTGTTTTTATAGATCTAAGAGACCGCTTTGGTATCACGCAGATCGTTCTTGATCCATCAGATAACCAACAGATCCATGCCATGGGAAGTGATATAAAGTTTGAATATGTGCTCGGGGCCAAGGGGAAAGTGTTTCCAAGACCTGACGGCATGATTAACAAAACGATGCCAACTGGTGAGGTCGAAGTCAGGGTTTCTGAACTAAAAGTGTATAGTAAATCTGCGGAACTTCCATTTCCGATTAGAGATGATGCCGACGTGACCGAGGCGCTGCGCCTTAAGTACCGTTACCTGGATCTTAGGCGCGACACTGCGAAAAATAAGATCTTAAGCCGGATCAAGTTCGTGCAATGTGTTAGACGCGCCATCGAAGCTCACGGCTTTCTTGAGTTTGAAACACCGATCCTATGCCGTTCAACCCCGGAGGGGGCTCGCGACTACCTTGTTCCGTCGCGAATCCATCCAGGAAAATTTTATGCCTTGCCGCAAAGTCCGCAGCTATTTAAGCAATTGTTGATGGTGGCAGGATTCGACCGTTACTATCAAATCGCAAAGTGTTTTCGCGATGAAGATCTAAGAGCTGACAGGCAGCCCGAGTTTACTCAGATCGATTGTGAGATGTCATTTGTCGACGAAGCGTTGATTCGTGAGACCTTCGAACAGGTCATGGCAAAAGCGATCTATGATTATAACGGCCGCAGTATCCAGATCCCATTTCCTAAAATGACCTATAGGCAGTCCATGGAAGACTACGGTGTTGATAAACCCGATACACGCTTTGACATGAAGTTAGTCGATCTCTCTGATCTTGTGCGGGATTCGGATTTTAAAGTATTCTCTCAAGCGGTCCAGTCAGGGGGCATTGTCAACGCCCTTACAGTAAAGGGCAAAGCGGAATCGTTTAGCCGAAAAGATATAGATCAGCTGACCGAGATGGCCAAGAAATACGGAGCGGCTGGCCTCGCCACGGTCAAAAAAATAGCGGGATCGGGCCAAGCGAGCTGGCAGTCTTCGATCGCGAAATTCTTCAACGATACGTCGATTGCTGCGATTGACAAACGACTTAGCTTGGAACCTGGTGATCTCGTGCTCTTCGGTGCGGGACCATTTTCAACGACCAAGGCATCCCTCGGAGCGATCAGAGTGCATCTTGGGCAGCAGCTAGGATTCTGTGATCCGAGTAAACTCAACTTCCTTTGGGTGACGGATTTCCCGATGTTTGAAAAAGACGCCGAATCGGGACGGCTTGTTGCGTGTCACCATCCGTTTACGACTCCAAATCCCGAGGATATGCATCTTCTTGATTCCGATCCTCTGAAGGTTAGGGCGGCCGCCTATGACATGGTACTTAACGGGTTTGAACTCTGCAGCGGTTCCATTCGTATTCACGATTCGGAATTGCAGCAAAAAATTTTCGACTGCATTGGGATTGAAAAAGAAGAAGCTGCCAAGCGGTTTGGATTTTTACTAGAGGCGTTTCGGTATGGGCCGCCGCCCCATGGGGGACTTGCCATCGGTCTTGACCGACTTGTCATGATTCTGACGAACACGTCAGGGATCAAAGATGTCATCCCATTTCCCAAGACACAGACTGCGACCTGCCTTATGACCGACGCGCCTAATACTGTCGCTGATGCGCAACTTAAAGAGCTGCATATTAAATTGGATCTGCAAAAAGGGGCAAAGTAATGAGTAAGAAACTGATTCAAACTAACGCGGCTCCAACGGCTATAGGTCCTTATTCACAAGCAGTACGAGCTGGTGATTTGGTTTTTTGTTCCGGGCAAATTCCTCTCAATCCTAAAACAGGCGAGATATCGCTTGGAAGCATTGAGGACGAAGCAAGACAAGTCCTTGATAATCTCATGGCTGTCGTGCGTGCAGCAGGCGGCGAGCCCGATCATGTCGTCAAAACAACAATCTATCTGACGGATATCAATCAGTTTGGAAAGATTAATGATATTTATGGGAGCTACTTTAAAGCTCCGTTTCCGGCACGCGCCACGGTCCAGGTGGCGGCGCTTCCAAAAGGTGCACATGTGATGATTGATGCTACTTTGGCGTTATAATTTTGCGGCTGGGGATCTTATGGCGAAAAAGGACGAGAAGGAATCGAAGCCTGTAAAGAAAAAAAGGCTTGGCGTCGGAACGTGGTTTGGCGCTTTGATGCTGGTCTACGGAGCTTACTCCTTGGTGCATTATGTTGATTTCGAGATGCGTTCAGTCCGGATTATGGCCACGGTTGAAAACGTAAGACCGGAGACTATGCGAGGACGTCGGGGGGCTGTGCAGATTTATCGTCCGGTTTTCAAGTTTGTCTCTCCTCGAACAAACATAGAGCACTCGGTCGTTTCAAATAACGCTGCCAATAGTTTTAATTTTCAGAAGGGCGAGCAGGTTCTTGTGGAATTCGATCCAAATCAGATTAATTCGACGCTCAGAGTTGCCGGTTCTCCTTCTTTTCTAGATCTCGGAATTGGGATTTTCGGTTTTGCGCTCGTTTTCTTTGGGGTTCGCGAGCGATGGTTTGTGAAAGTCTGAGAATTTCTTTAAAATCGAGTAGTTACATAGAAGCGCTGTGATTTATTAAAGGTATTTGCTTTCATAAACTCTTATGCTATTGTTTTTTTATTGTAGCAGAAGCCCTCTATTGTATGAATGGTTCATGCGCGGGGGCGAGGCTTTCGCGGAGTTTTTTCCGTGATAGTCGTTCACTATTGTTACAGAGGAGTATGGTATGCGTAAGGTTGTAAGTCTAGTTGCTGCATTTGCATTCATCAGCGGTATCGCCATGGCAGAAGACAAAAAAGTCGAGAAGAAATTTGAATGCCTAAAAGCCGGCAAAGTAATTGCACTCAAAGGTAAAACAGCAGACGAGCAAAAGAAAGAGTGTGACGTTGCAAAAGGTGAGTGGAAAGAAATAGTGCCAGCACCAGCGAAGAAGTAAGCTTCTTTTCAAGGCACGTGCTTTGATAGCGCATTCATTGCACTGATTAAAAAAGAAAGCCCCCATTGGGTTATACCAACGGGGGCTTTTTTTTAGGGCGTGTACTCACTTGACGTAAAAAGCCTTCTATCGCTTAGACTTAATCTTCGTCATTGTCTTATGGCTTAATCGTGATCTCTTTTCTGAAGACTTTTGCTTTGACTAAGCTTAGAACGCATTGAAACTATATCAACGATGCACTCTTTACCTTCGTCGATCAAAACGAAATCAGCAAGCTTCAGAATTTTGCAGGCATCTAAATCGGCAGCACATTCAAGCGCTGAGCCACGCGCTATTGCGAAATAGCGACGATTGGATCGTGAAGTTTTTCCTGTAGCTTCTGTGATATTCAAAACAATGGATA
>CAILAO010000836.1 GCA_903832105.1 uncultured Pseudomonadota bacterium
AGACAACAATACAGATTCATTCTTCATCTGTTCGATGTTCTTGAGGCCGTCGCCGGCTGTCTTTAATTGTTGATTCGTTGACTCGAGTTGTTTGTTGACTGTATCCCTTTGGTCTGTCAACGATTTAACTTGCGACGTAAGTGCTGAATATTGTTTATTTGTTTTTTCCAGATCGTTTTGCAACGACGCTAGTGATTTTTCAAGTTCGATTTTTTGGTTGGCCTTTGCGTTTATGTCGTTTACTAATTGCGAGTATTCTTGCTTCTTATTATCCAGACTCTTAAGATTTTCACTGAGCCCTCTCATTTGCTGATTGGCCGCTTCGATTTGTTTTGTGAGCGAGTCTCTCTGGTCAGTCAGAGGTTTTATTTGTCCAGCAAAATTTGAGGCTTCCTGATTTAAGCTACTTAAGTTAGCTTTGGCGGTGGACAGCTCCTTATTCACGCTGGCTAACGAAGCTAGTTCTTTCTGAGCCTCGGAGCGTTTTCGATCAACCTCTACAAGTTGCTGTTCGTGTTCAGCCAAGCCGGTTTTAGCTGAACGCAACTTGTCCCATACGGCGCTTTCCTCAGACCTCATTTGTTTGATTTTGCCGTCTAAGTCTGTGATTTCCTTTTGTCGCCCCGTTACTTGCGCTGTAATATCCTGCAGTTTTTTGGTAGCTTCCGCATACTGACTGTTAATGCTCCTGTTTTCCTCACTTTACGCTGCGATTGTTTTGTCGGTTTGGACTAATTCATCCTGACGGGCTTTCATCTTGTTTTCAATTTGTTGATATTCAGAAAAAAGTTTTTGTAATTTGTCTGAACCAACCTGCACTTCCAATTCAGCCTGCCGTCTTTCCTGAATAGCTTTTGATACGGCGTCATCAAGTTTGGATAATTCTGTTTTTTTCGAGGCAATCTGACTGGACAAATCCGCTAGTTTAGCTTCGAATTCTTGAGCAGCCGGCGCTTTTTGCCCAAGTATGTCTTGCACCTTCTGAAGTTGTTGTTTTTTTTCGGACAAATCTTCTTTAAGCGACGACTGTGTTTTTTCCCAAGAGATCTTTTCCTCAAAGAACTGGATGATGGTTGCTGCTACCCCCACGTGGCCAATAAGCCCCAAAATTATCAACCCCACAAGAATTGCCCCAGCCATACCAAACGAAGTCTTGCCGTGATCATTCTTTATAATTGACAAGAAACTGGGCGTACCCAGATCTTTTCGAAGATCATCGTTCGAGTGATTTAAAGATGTCATCCACACATGCCTCCATATTCTCTCTTAATCGGTAAACCCAAAAGCGTTTTACTTGCCAACCGAGGCTTCTGATCTGATGATCCCTCCACAGATCGGCGGAATTTCTAAATCCATCTGGACTCCGATGGTAAGCCTCACCATCAACTTCTATATCGAGTTTGCAACCATCTTTTATAAGGGCTAGGTCAAGTCTTCGGCCAGCCAATGGATACTGTGGGATCGGCTCGATTCCGCGTTTGAGCAAAGCATTGAAAAGGCTTTCTTCCCAAGGTGATTCAAATCTTGATGGCATAAGTTCTGACCGTGTGGATTTCTCAGGCGCCTTGGCCAAAGCCACAATATGAGGAATCCCGCATGTTTTGGCATAATCGAGATTTCCAAATACGTGGCACACTGCTTTAGCTCTACTAATGGCCACGTTCATTAGATTTGAAGTGCTCGAAAGGAACGATAAGCTCCCAGCGGGAATGTCTGGTCCCGCGCACAAACTAACCACTATGACATCGCGAGCGTCTCCCTGAAACTGATGAGCGGTATAGGCTCCCAAATTTGCTTCATTAATTTTCTCTGAGGAAATTTCGTCTGATATTCTGTCCATTAACCTGGTAGCCTGTTCTCGAAATGCAGTGACGACCCCCACGCTCCCTTTGAAATTATTTTGTTCCAACAGTTCTTTGAGGTATGCCAAAATGGCGTCAACCTCGTTTGGCGAATGGCAGCCTGACTTGGCGGGCACTATTGTCCCTCGAATATCAGTCCAATGGACTCCCGGTCGTACACCGTGTGGCGCTATAAGACGATTGTTGTTAGTCAGAACTCTAAGGCGGCCACCATAGAAAGTCTGATTGAAATAATCCGCTATTTCCTCATGACATCTGTAGTGTTCCCGAAGCAAGTGTGGTGAAGTGTTTGAACCACTAGCCGCCAAGTGGTATAGGGAATTCTCCCGATGTGTAAAACGACCTATTCCGTGGTTGAGCAAATCATTTTTGCTCAGGAGTTCTCTTTCTCTGTCAACTGAAATCTTTGTGACATGTTGCAACTGAGCCGGGTCACCCACAATGACCGCTCTTTTGGCACGCGCTAACAGCGGCAACGCAGACGGAATGTCACATACGCTCGCCTCATCTATGATCAAGTAATCAAACATTCCCGGTTGAAAGGGTAGGCGACTTGCCGCCGACAAGTTGGTCACGGCCCAAAGCGGGAAATGTCTCAAAATCACGGGCAAACCGCTGCTCCACAAATTTTTGGTTTGCAATTGAAAAGCACCGCCTGCCTCTTTCTGGTTGAGCACGGAGACAGACCCTTTGAATTCTACCAGTTCTTGTCTTTCTATGTCCGAAAGCTCACACAAAACATCTGGCAAATCGTTGAACATATTTTTCGAACAATCCATCACCTGCTGATTGATTATCATCAGGCGGTCAAGCGCATCTACGCCATCTGTTAGGGCTTCAATCCGCCTCTCCAGATTAGAAATTTCCTCATGTATTTTCTGGCATTTTTTCAAACTTTCTAATGTTTCTAAGAGGCTCTCAGCATTCTTTGCATTTGGAAGCTGAAATCCAATTTTCTCCCAGGGGATGTTTAGACTCTTTATTGCCCTGACCAAGGCCCGCATTTGGTGCCTTCTAAGCCATCTCCCCACTACAGGAAGGTTATGGACAAAGGAACTGTTAGTTGGACATGACTTAATTGATAAAATACTTCTTTGAGCCTGCGCCCAGTCTGTAGCCTTGGCTCCCAAGGTGATAGCTAATGCGGCAATTTGCTCGTGGCTGTCAGAAATTTGCCTCTTGATCCGCTCCTGTAATGCCAGATTATCGTAAAGGTTCCATCGTTCAAGGTCCAATGCGGACAAGGACTTCATTCTGGAGAGATGTCTGTCGTGGGACCCCGGCTCGGCGTTCCTCGAGATTATAGCGTTAACCGATGCTTTTAGGTCGAAAGCCTTCTGCGTTCCATCTTTTCGATTGGCCCTAGCCAGAATGCTGCGATCCCCTGTTAATTCACTTAATCGTTCTTCGATAGCGTCGAGCGCCTTGTGGTTTTTTGAAGCGAGAAGTGTATTGCCGCCTGACAAAGCCACGCTTGCCATTATAGCCGCCACCGTTTGAGATTTTCCTGTGCCTGGTGGACCAGTAATAACTGTTAAGTTTCCGCTCAAGGCGTCTCTAACAGCGTTAAGTTGATCTTCGTTCAGTTGGATTGGATTGAGAACAGGCGCATTATTTTTATGATCTTCTGTTGGCTGTCGGGAGAAAAAATGCCGAAGGCAAGTGATTTCAAGATCTTTTTCCTTCCACGTGGAAAGTTTGTCTAATTCTCTGATCGCACCCTTTGAATAGCGAGTCAAATCCGATAAAAAAAGAATGATAGCGTTTTGCGATCTGGCTTTGGGAAGATCTAGTTTTATGGAGGTTGATGGCGCTTCTGGAACTATTCGATCACACTTGTCCTGACCGACAAAAGCTCCATATCTTGTGGCTGCTGAACCTATGTCTACGAATTGATCTGAGACTGGCGAATCTAACTGCGAATCCTCCTCAAGTCCTCGTATCCCAATCCAATTCATGAACTTTCGGGCTTCGCCGTGATCGCTGCAGAATTTTTCTAGCCAACCTGCATTGATGTCAGGGGTTTGGTGGGGCACAAAAAAGTTGAGACCCCCGGCTTTCATTTCGACGAGACAATTCAAAGTAAAGATAGGTTGGATTAAAGTCTGCCCATCTTTGGTGGGAATAGTGCTTACAGGGTAACCTATGAAAATCTCCTCGTCTCCACGTTTGGCCAAAGCT
>CAILAO010000837.1 GCA_903832105.1 uncultured Pseudomonadota bacterium
AAAGTGAGATTGGTACGATAGCGGGTCTCTAGGTCGGAATGTGGTAAGATAATAAATACGGAATAGACGGGAGAACTGACATGAAATTTCTTGCTTACTTTTTTACTGGCTTTTTTAGGGTTCTTTTTGCTGCAGCGCTGCTTTTAACTCCATTTAACCTACTTGGTAAGGGAGGACAAATTGGGCGAGTGCCTTCAATAAAAGATCACTGGCACTTTTTCTGTACATCAAAACCCGTTGGCAACGCGCAGATTTTGGCGATGAAGGAGCGAGTCAAGAGCATTGACGAGTCTTCTTTTGACTCGGGCGTGTTATTGTGGGAATCAGCCTGTCTATGGCACATTTTTGAACTTCAAGTGTATCAAAAAAAGGTCGCACAATTTGAAGAACAGGGCGGACAGGGAACTCAACCTCAACTAGTCAATAAAACCTCAACAGAACAATTAAAACGTGCGCAAACGATTCTTTCTAAAACCTATAAAACAGCCAAGGATAAGGGAAAGGGGCTTTACTATTTCGGGCATGTGTTGGCTCTTTTGGGTGATTCACTTGCCGTTAACATGTTTGATGAGCTGATGACGAAATTTGCAAAATCACCTTTTGCGGGGGACTCATATTTAGCTTTAGGTGAGTTCTATTTTGACAATAACGCTGCTGATAAGGCTATAAGAGAATATAAAAGAGCGTTGGAATCAAAAAAGAAGCCCGTTGAAGTGTACACAAAGTATAAACTTGCTTGGGCTCACTATCTAATGGCGAAGCAGGCGAAAAATAATAAAGAGAAAGAAAAGTCGATCGGTGAGTTGACGGCAGTCATAGAAGAGGCTAACGGACTCGACGCGTACAGGAAGAAGCTACTTCAAGATTCAATCAAAGACGACACCTTGGAGATTCTAGCTGATATCGGGGATCAGGAAAATGCCAAGAGAATTCTTGTGAAGAGCGGTCAAAAGGATGTTTACACGAGTCTCCTAGAACGTATGGCTTTAAAAAAATTACAGGAAGGTGATGGGAACGGCGCCTATAAAATTTTCTCTTCCATTCTTAAAGAGCAACCCGATAGCCCTGAAAACCCCCGCATTGCCACATATCTTGCGGATATCATGGCGCAAAAAAATAGCGTACCGCAGCTTTTAAAAAATCTCAAATTTATCGAAACCAATTATATGGAAAAAAAGGCTAAGTGGCGGCAAAAGCAAACGGAAGCTGTTTTAAAAAAAACAGACACAGATCTCGAAAAGGTGTTTTTCAATTATGCAACCGTGTTACATCGACAAGGGGGTGACACTAATAATGCCGTCCTAACTAATGGGGCAGTCCAACTCTACGTTTCCTATTTAAAGAATTTTCCTGAAGGAAAAAATAGCTACGACGTTAACTTTCTTTATGGGCAACTCCTGTTTAACCTTAAACGCTATTTGCCGTCGGCTGCGTTGCTCCTAGGGCTAATCAAAAAGAATCCAAAAGGAAAATACACGAAGGATGCGGCGGAAATTATGATAACAGCGGCTCAGTCAGCCATGGACGGCGATAAAACAAAATATGAACTTCCCCCGCCTGGAGCGGCGGAAAAACCCGTCAAAATTCCGGTTGTTCGAAAAATATATGCTGACTCTCTTGATGTCTTTATGAAATTGTTTCCAAAAAATGAAAATGTTTCAGCCATGTTGTACGCTTCGGGTTCCGTGTATTATGACTTTGGGAATTATGAGGAGGCAAAGAAGAGATACTCAGAATACTTAGAAAAGTACCCAAAAGGTGACTATTTCCCGGAAGTGTCCGATAAACTTAAAAAGCTTGAAGCTAAGGAGGTAACAAAAGCGGCCAAGGAGAGTGTGTCAGATTCCGAAAAACCATCTAAGGGCGCAAAAGAGAAAAGTTCAGATTCTGAGAAGCCAAAATCCACAAAGAAAAAACCGTCTAAAAAGAAACCCGCGGAGCCAACCCCCGCTAGCACTGAGACAGAACCGGAGTCAAATTCCGAAGATAACTCTTCAGAATAAAGATTGCTTGGTGCGGTTCTTTAGGCTACGGACAGTCGCGCGTCACGCCACAGATATCTACGTTGTTTTCACTCGCCCACTCGCTGAAAAACTGGCGGGTCTTCGGTATGTCCGTGCGAATATCAAAAACACTTTGGTAATCACCGCTCGAATGCACGCCAAGTTGTCTCGTTCTTCCATCAACCACGACAAACGATGGTCCGCCAGAGTCCCCAAAACACGTCACGGCACCCGTTTGCCGCGAGAAAGCCATTTCCCACTTATCAAACGTTAAAACCGTGTTTTCTCCTACGCGTAAAACACCGTCGTTACCACCCGTGCCATCTGAGTTGGTACAGCCATAGCCTGCAAGAACAAGTTTTTTGCCCTCTAGCGTTTCGCCGCCAACGTTCATTGGAGGTACGTCGGAAACGGACCGCGTCAAAAGCCCCAATGCGACATCGTGAAATGTCGGAACGCCCGATGGCGAATACCAGGGACTCTGCGTAAGTTTGGCCGTGTATTCCTTGTTATTGATTTTAAAAACGGCGTTTTCGCGTCCATCATCCGCACAATGAGATGCCGTTAAAATTACGTTGTTTCCAACAAGGGTGGCTGTACACCAAGCCGAATGATCACTTCCCGTCGCAAAAATTCTGATGTAAACAACTTGAGGATATTCTCCAGGATTAGCTGGACGCCCGTCAACAAGTTTGAATTCCACAGGATTCGCGCCGGTTACAGGCAAAGGTCGCACGAATCTTGCGGCTTTGTCGAAATCATTCTGCGAACCACAGGCCAAGGAAAAAAAACACCCAAAAACTAACCACGATTTTTTCATGACTTCCTCCTCATTTTGTTCCTGGGACGTATCGGCAAATTTTGCCTAGTGGTTGAAGAAATAATCGGAATTCCTTTTTGGACTTTTCGAAAATTCCACATAAAATCCTTTCACAAAAAGGCCTTAACTCATTCCTGAAACATTGTTGAGAAAATCAATCTTGGTCTTGAAAGCAAAACTTTGGATCAAGACGTATCTCGACATCAAGGGGATTTGCCATTAATGAGTGAAGGTCGAGATTACTCAGGTTCTTTGTCAAAAAAGGTGATTCATAAATAAGCAGTTAAAATCCAGAAATTTTCCAAATGTTGGGTTCTATCTGACTAAAATTATTAAAAGATAGTAGTCGTTGCCTGTCGATAGTCTGCCATCTATCCATAGGCAATGTCTTCTTTCTCTCGATTTGTCCGCTC
>CAILAO010000838.1 GCA_903832105.1 uncultured Pseudomonadota bacterium
GATGAGGTTGCTGATTATGCCACTCCGAAAGGTCTCTACAATCTGGCAGTAATTTATTTTATGTACAATCGCTTTGCGGGTGCCTTTGGAGCAGCTGAATCTGCTCTTAGTTTTTTGCGCGTCTCTGGTCGAAAAGACTTTCGACCGCAGCTCCGCCGAATTGTTGCAGAAGCATATATTAAAAATCGCGATTATTTGGGTGCTATCCAGGAGCTTGACACCGCTATTAGACAAGACCCAGAACCGCAGGCTGCATCGACAATGTTTACCCGTGTTGGCGATATTTACTTTGATCTGAATAATTATGAACTCGCGGAAGATTCTTACGGAATGGGCGCTCGTATTGATGAAGAAATGCGTGAAATTAATCCTGAACAACTTGTTTTTCGTGGAGAAGCACTCTTTTGGTTAGGACGATTTTCTGAGGCGCAGAAAGTTCTTCAGTTTAGTTTGGAAGGACAATTACTGCGTAGGGTCAAGAGCCCGCTACCTAGAGAAAACGCTGGGTTTGCCATGCTCCGGTTTGCGGATGCCTTTTTGGCACGCAAGATGATCAGCGAGGCCAAGCTCGCCTACTTCAAGTTGTGGCATGAATTTAGGGATACTCAAGCAGCAAAAATTGCTGCCGTGAGACGCGCCTGTCTTGAGCTTCCCTACTACGAAGGGAACAATATTGAACATGCAAGAGAGCTTCTTGAAGAAGCCCATACGGTGGAGAAGGAGCTTCCTCGCGAAGCTGTCGAGCTTGCTTGGGCCTGTCAGGTAGCCTCATATGCCCAGAGAGAACGAACCACGGCCATGGTCGATCGTGTCCGGGCGTTTGCCGATCAGTTTCCAACGTCTCGATTCCTCCAGTCGCTAGCAGAGCCTATTCGCGAAGTCCAAGCTGGCAAACTCGACGACTATTTTAAGGCCGGTGACATTTATAGTGCCCTTAGCTTCTTTGAAAGGAATAGGAAAACACTCTTTAAGACGGTTCCAAAGGATCTTTCCATAAGACTTTTCTCGTCTTATATGGATGTCTTTAAACCAGAAAAAGCCAGGGAGTTTTGGTCCGTTTATCACGCGAGCGCTGAAGAAAGCGATCTTAAAAGCATTAGAGAGGCGGCTTTTCTTGCCGAAATGGGCGAGAAAGATCAAAAAAAGTGGCAAGCTCAAAATATCGCGCATGCAAAAAAACTAGTGAAGCGAACCTGGACGATCGCACCTGACGAGCGCTCCGAGCGATATGTCGCAAGACTTCTGTCGACTAAAGTTGCGGCCTATCACCTGGGGTGGGTATACAATCTGGCCTATCATTGGAGCGGCAAAGACATCGATTCGATCTGTTCATTTATTTACCCGATTTTATCGAGTTGGCATGAATCCTCCAGCAAAGCCTCGCTTGCTGGAATAGGAAAGGATGGGGTGCGAAAAAAACTGGACACACTAATAAAGGATTATTTTCCAGAACTTTTAACTAAAAATGAATCTTGTAGTGCTTCGCTTCTTGATTTGGAATCCAAACTTTTCGAAAAGGACATTAAGTCTCTCGCCCAGCTTTATCTATCGAGGAAAGATTGGCCGATGGTGGGGGGATTTCTTCAGCACTATTGGACCGTCTCGGAAACAGCTAATACTCGGGGTCACAAAGAACTCGCTAAAGATCTTTGGCGTGTCATGCAAGATAAAGCGCCAAAGGAGACACCTGAATACAAGTTTTCGAAAAACCGACTCGATCCGAGAAAGACTGAATTCGAGTCGATCTGGGATTAGAGGCACCATCTTCCGGTGAAGATGAAGAATTTACTTTTCCGTAAAAAATGCCAAAATATTCGTTTGCATCGCATGATTAGAGCTAACCCGCCCTTAACGCCA
>CAILAO010000839.1 GCA_903832105.1 uncultured Pseudomonadota bacterium
TGGACCAAGATGTCCCCAAACGATAACGCCTCCAGGCCAACGCGCACCACGTTGGCCTTTTTTTTCTAAATTTATTAAAAAACAGCCATTCCCCTGGTGTTATCCCTGCCAGCCGACAGGCGCACAAAATCCGTAATCCGTAAAATCAGCTTGCCCCGTAGTGATGCGGAGCGCATCTACTTCGGGGTACGCAATCCGCCAGCCTTACCAACTCGTCTGCCGTAACTTCGCAAAGTGCAGGCAGAAGCCTAACAAGGCGTAGACAGGTACATCCGTAATCTCTTGACAAAACCCAAGTTTTCGCTAGAATATAGATAACTCATTGAAAGGAGTAACTATACAATGCCGAAGAAAAAAACCGATGTTATCAAGGCGACTTCCAAACTCCAGGAACTTTTAGATAAAGATCCTGTGCTTGCGTCTTTGCCAAAAGTTGGTGACATTATCAAAGGAAAAGTTATTAGCGCGAACAAGAAAGAAGTCCTATTGGACATCGACGGGCTGACCACAGGTGTCATCCGTGGCAAAGAACTTTGCAATGAACTTGCTGAGTTCGCCGAACTAAAACCAGGCGCGGAAGCTGAAGCGACAGTTCTCGAATTAGAAAACGAGAAAGGCATGCTTGAGCTATCATTCCGTTACGCTGGCCATCAGAAGACTTGGGCTGTTCTCGAGAAGATCAAAGCCGAGAACCAAACAGTACAAGCCAAAATCAACGACGCCAACAAGGGCGGTTTGTTGATTACCGTCAATCATGTTTCCGGTTTCTTGCCGGTCTCTCAATTAAGCCCAGAGTTCTATCCTCGCATCCAAGGTGGTGACAAGAATAAGATTTTGGAAAAATTGAAGAGTTATGTTGGTAAGAACTTCCCGGTCAAAGTCTTGGACATCAACGAAGAATCCGAGAAATTGATCGTTTCCGAGAAAGCTGCTTGGGAAGAAACTCAAAAAGAGATCTTCAGTAAGTACAAGATTGGTGATGTGATCGAAGGAAAGATCACCGCTGTCACTGATTTCGGCGCTTTCGTCGAATTCGGAGAAAAGCTTGAAGGTTTAATTCACATTTCCGAATTAGCCTGGCAGAGAATCGACAACCCTTCTGATTTATTCAAGGTTGGCGACATGCTCAAAGCGGAAATCATCAAGATTGATGGTTCAAAAATCTTCTTATCTAGTAAAAAACTCCATACCGATCCTTGGAAAAATGTTGGTGAGAAATACAAAACTGGCGACATCGTCGAGGGCACAGTCCTCAAAGTTACGCCATTTGGTCTCTTCGTCGAGCTCGACAAAGACATCCACGGTCTCGCCCACATCTCTGAATTATCCTCTAAGCCAATCTCTTCCACTGATTCCATCGCTAAACCAGGTCAACTCATGAAGTTCAAGATCGTCTCGATCGAACCAACTGAACACCGCCTCGGTTTAAGTCTAAAATACTTAGACAAGCCAGAAGAATCCAAAGAAGAAGCGAAAGCCGAAAAGACAGAAGAAACTGTCGAGGTAAAAGAAGAAGTTGCCAAGGAAGAACCAAAAGAAGAAAAATCAGCCGAATAAACTTCCTATATAAACAAAACTCCCCGCTTAACGCGAGGAGTTTTGTTTTATCCGTAATCCATAACCAATATTCGCGTTATTCGCAAGTATTCGAATCAATTCGCATTTATAAAAAAAAAAGCGGCGCTCTGACAATCCAGAACGCCGCAGTTGAACATCTACTGCTACTGCTTACGACACGACGTATCCGACGGATGCGGCGTCAACGGTTTGCAAGTCGAGAAGTCCACGCAAATCTCATCGAAAGGCTCTCGCGAACAAGGAAACTTCAACAAGCACTCGACCATCCCGTTCGACGACCAATACAGATGAGATTCCTTGATCGCTCCCTTTTCACACCAACGCGAATGGCTCTTTGCCTCTTGCTGGCCCGGCGCATCCACAGCCACGCAAGACATCCAGTCCAACTCCCCCTTCACCGGACACGCACCATCCACCAGCTTCAACGAACAGTTGAAATTGAGACCGTTGAGCCTCACCACGATATTCTTCGGGCAATCCTGACCAATCCCCGGAATCAACGGCTGTCCCCAAACCAAGCTTGCGAAAAACACCATCCCCAACAAACTCGCAAAGCTAAACGTCCCTTTTCGCATAACCTACCTCCCGCTCTTGGTGTACCGGCATTCTACCGGCAAAACTACAACATTAAAGATTATCACAAACCAACGAAAAAGTCAATATTACAACCCCCAATATTGTCAAAACCCGAAAAGAATGCTAAACTAAAGATACCTTAATTAATAATCAATTGCTTTTGGACGCTAGGAAAGTTTTTGGTCGACA
>CAILAO010000840.1 GCA_903832105.1 uncultured Pseudomonadota bacterium
AATCGAGCGGTAGCTGCCTATGATGCATTCGTAAAATCAAAAAACCGACCCGGCGCTATTGCGTTGCGTAAAGTTGTCAATGTTGATGAATTTAAAGCGATGATTTGACAACGGGTTACTGATTGAAATTTGTCAAGACAGAAGACCACCCCCCAGTGTCCGGAGTGGTCCTTATCTATAAATCTCTCACCAACTCCCTTAAGTCCGAGAATATCTTTTGCGATTGTTGCTCTCTAAATTGAGTTGGAGGAACATGACAAATGATTGACTGCCGGAAATCGGAATGCACCAAAAGATTCTTGAACTCCCCACGAATAAAATCTATTTGTGCGCCAGTTTCCTTCAAGAGTTCACCTAAAAATCCGGGACGGCCGGCAAGAACTGTAACAATGTCCTCCATATCCTTACTGGCGAGAAAGTCTTGCTTCCCACGTTGGTTAAACGCCTCAAGTTTAGTTGCTAGGAAATTAGGAAAACTAAGAACTCGTAGCTTTAGGCCATCAATAACCATCTCTTCAGCATTATCATAACCAACTTTGTACCAACGATTAGAAAAGCCCAGTATTTCAGGATCTATTGGCATTAAATCGATGACTAAGTTCCCTTTTTGATAACGACATATAACATCCTCTACGTTACGGAACCCAAGCTTTCTAAGCTTTTCCTCAGCTTTATGGTACTCACTTCTTTTAAGATCAATGATCATGTCAACATCTTCGGTACCACGCACATAAGGTATCTGTGTTTTGTCTGTTAAATATAAGGTGGTGGTCGCTCCGCCAACAAATACAACCTTATCAAGAATATCCCCAAGTTCTTCACATACGGCCTTTAGTTGGTTTATGTTTGGATGCAGCATTCTCTATTGCTCCAAAACTAGCTTGTTTATAAGCTTTACAGCAATCTCAAGTTCACGGGGTCTATCCATTCGAAGAGCATCTACAACAGCGAGTAGATCGTAGAATTCATTATCTTGTTTAGCTGCTTCGGGTACACCTTTGTGTAATGGGGTTACCGCCACCCCTTTTTGTTTGCCTGCTTTACTTGGCCAAACATATTCAAAATCCTGATGATGCTTAATGCGAGATGCTAACAGTGGAGATGAATGTGCTGTCGGCATACCGACACCAACCCCACCTGGAATTAGCGGAAAAACATATCGTATACCGTGTGTTAGAAACTCGACAAGATTCCTCTTAATCGGTCTTTTGAGTTCAGAATCCAAAAGATGGCACGAAATTAATCGGCTAATTGAAATATGAACCTGAGAGGCGCTTAAACTAACCGCCTTACCGAGTGATTCGTAGGTCCAGTGTTCTGAGCTACCCCATCTTAGTAATCTCAATGCCACGACAAGATCCTGTGGTTTTAGCTGTAACAAAGACGATAGTGCCAATTTTCACCTCCATTCCTCACAGCAGAATGGCATTCTTCATTCCTGAATTAAGAATAGCATTCTTGATTTTAGAATGCCAAGTCTTATCTTTCTAAAAATATAGATATTTTTCACACTCATCTGAAAAATCCACTGATTATCAATAAAGGTTCCTCCCGCTTGCTTTTTGCCGCTTAAAAAAATCCGTGTTATTATAGACGGTTAGAGCGAAATTAAACATTTTCCCGTTTTACTTGTATGTATATAGGAGAGGGAGAGAATGTCCCGAAGGTAACGTCAATATGACCCTCTCAGCCGACGGACTCTCCGATTTTGTAAGGTTGAGTCTAAAAATACTTTGGTATCAGGGGGTTAGAAAGTGAAAATCAAAAACAGTGTGGTTGCAAACAAGCACAATTTTGGACGCCAGACAGCGTTCAGAACAGGGAAAGGGTCGATAGCTTTACAGGGTTCGGCGAACTCGATACAACAGAGTACTGACAAAAAACAGGAGAATGCTCCTGTAAAGCTCTTTGATAATTTAAAAGAAATATTAAAGCCAGAAGAGGTTGCGTCACTACTGGGTGTGTCTGTGAAGACCATCTATGATTGGCGTTACAGGGGAACCTCATTAGGTGTCCCAAAGAACCTCTTTCTGAAATTTAACCGATTTATTTACCTCAGATCCGACATTTTGCGCGACTGGTTCATCTCACAGAATCCTTGATTGTGACGGGATTGGATCGGAGGAATAGATGTCGATTCGTAAGGTAATGACAAAAGACGGTGAGTCAAAGTGGGAAGTCCGGCTATATAGACATGGCCGAAGCGGTGGAACCCTTCGTCGCAGATTTGACAAAAGAAATGATGCGGATGAATTTCTGTTTAACCACCAACAAAAAACTCGGGATAGCCTGGCCAATCCAGACAAGATTGAGTTTAAAGAGACAACCTTTGCTAAAGAAGCGTCTTATTGGCTCGATCATAAAAAAGATACCCTTTCTCCAAGTCATGTGAGCCGCGTGAAAGGCATTCTTGAGGAATTATTACCAACCTATGGACTTCTTGCCCCAGCGAAGTTCCATAGCGGCCTCCTTACTGATCTTCAGCAGAATCAACTAGAAATGGGTCTGGCTTTTGCTACGGTTAACCGGAAAATTGAAGTGATCAAAGCGATACTCCAATTTTCGGTCAATAACTGCCGCGTACAGTTTAATCCAGCTATTGGTTTTAAAAAATTAAAAAATAAGATTGATGACATTTCATTCTGGGAAGAAGAAGAGGCTTCGGCGTTCCTTGAATTTGCTTCCAAAAAATATCCACCAAGAAGTGCTGATCGGTGGGTTTACGTTGTTTATCTGACAGGTCTCAATACTGGAATGCGAGCTGGTGAACTGTGGGGTTTACAACCGAGTGATATCTTGAAGTCTGGTGAAACGATCTTTGTGAAGAGACAGTTTGACAAGGTAAAAAAAGACTTCCGCCCAACGAAGGGAAAAAAGGCTCGGCATGTTCCCTGCAATATGGAATTGATGAGAGAACTTTTTGAGCTGATCGCTAATCAAAGAACAGCTCCTAATGCGCCTATCTTTACAGGGGATACCGGGAATCCTATTCGTCATGAGGTGTTTGTGAGGAAGTATTTTCTCCCGGATCTCGCTGAAAGTGGTGTGAAGCGTATTCGGTTTCATGACCTTCGTCACACGGCGTTTACGTTGATGATTGCACGAGGTCTGGAAGTCAATGTTGTTCAGGCAATTGGCGGCCACGAGAATATTTCAACCACCATGATGTACGTTCATTTGGTGGGGAGCAAAATTAAGGACGCCGCTCGAAGGTTTTCTATTACGCCTCGATCTTCAGCGTCAGCAGACCCAAATCTTTTACCATTTCGTTCAATCCAACAGGCCAAAAAAGGCCTTTAACAGCACCCCAAAATTGCTTCCCTAAAAACGTGGTAGACCATCGGTAGACCATCGGCGCAAAAAAACAGCCAGATTTTGTTTCTGGCTGTTTCTGAGTTTCAGTTTGATTTCAACTGGTTAGATTTGGTAGCGGGGGTCGGATTTGAACCGACGATCTCCGGGTTATGAGGTTCAAAAAACGGTTTTTGTAACCCATTATGATTATTCAATTTTATTCAATTAATTCAGGCATCTATTTCTCCATTTCATTTCGTTTTTGTTCGGGGCATTTCGTTGATTTTCGGAACCTTGTAGTCTATCGGTAGTCTAACGGAAAAACCACTTGTCCTGCTTTTTTTGAAAAATTCATGAACCCGGATATCACGAAGTAGAACTTTCTTTGCGTACTAATTCAGCAATATGTTGCCATTATTAGTTCAACATTCAGTGTTTTCAACTTTGTTTTATATTTAAATTTCTGAAGTATTCGATTTACTTCCACCGAAACGACCCAATATATTCCTCATACTTCCCCTTATTCAAATACCCCTTCTTATAACTCCACACCACAAATCTTTTCAATACGATAGGAGCCTGTCTTTTTATCCCCTTCCCACAGATTACTTTACGGGGAATCCACCGCTCTATAAAACCAGAAAAGATGCCACCGTCATAGTCAGCCCAGTTGTTTTTCAAAAGATATGTTCCATCTTCAGATTCCGTGACCGCAGAGCCATCATGCTTTAGTCTGCTAATGAATAAGGTGATTACATTTTCGTAGGTCTTCTTTGTTTTAGGAGAATAGGTTAAAGAGTTTAGAAAACCGTTGGCGGCTTTGGAGATATCGGATGGGTCTTCGAATTTATCTTTAGTCATTTGGGGTGGCATCCTTTTTTTAAGATTTGTCAATTTAGCAATTAAATCAAACATTCTACATCATATGCAGATGTTACGGCAGTTTCTATTTTAAAAGCCAACTTTCGGTGCTAAAGATTTTTTATATCATGCCGATAATCTACATATGAAAAAGTATTTTGTCATTTTAGTTATTCTTTTTTTATTTCTACCAGTAGCTGCTTATTCGACTGATGGAAATAAGTCGATATCTTCTCGACAGCCAGAAACCTATGTTACTTATAAACAGATGATTGAATGGAATAAACAGGATGCGGAAAAGAGAAGTTCTGATTTTAAATGGCTCGTGGGAATAATAATTTCTGTTGGTGTTGCAAGTGCTGGTTGGATAACCGTTTGGATAAATCGAAAAGAAAGAAAAACATTAAATACCATGCTCCCAATTCTACAAGAAATCAATTCTAAAGTTGGCAGTGAAAAAGCAGGTGCTCTAATCGACCATCACAGCTCGCATGGTCAGAAATACGCAAAAGTAGGATAACATTTCTTTGAGTCTCTGAACTTCACTTGATGTTTTTTTTAAATCCACAATCTTACCCTACTATCTTTAATATTTCTTTTATAAACTAATCCAACGTTTTTCTTTTTTATTATTTATTACCGCCTCAATCTTATCGAAAAGTCTCTTTTCTAGGTCAGCAGCATCTTTCCAATCAATATACAAAATATTCCTCGTATCAAAATGCAGCTTCTTCCCCGCCGTTTCTTCCCCTTCCATGTGGTCTTTTTTCACAGTATAAAGTACTGGAATCCCTCTGCCCGAAGCATATCCTGCTTCGAAGTAAACGCCCCTCTTGTTATCCGTAAAATCAGCAACGACAAAACCAGACTGATTGATTCTGGCTATTATTTCGTCATTGACCAGTCCGATGTATTGCTTGTCCCCATCTTTAACAGTAATAGCGTCCCAGCCAGCTCTTTTACATGCTTTTTTAATAGATTCTTCAACCTCGGATAGGTCTTCTGAAAATGACATGGCTATGAAAGCTTGATTTGTGTGGATGTTTCGATAGGATTCTTCAATTAGTTGCCATGCCTTGAAAGTCAAGTACAATGTAGTGCTATTTAATTTATCTGTACCAACTTGGTAACTAGATATATAGCCTTCTTGTTTAAGATATTTCATCCACTCATAAGCTTCATGCTCTTCAGAGATTTTGAGAGAATAGAAATCTTGCAAATTGAAAACAACAGTATCAAATGGTGTATTTTTGATTAATTTACTTGCCGCCAATTTAAGAAAACTCAAAGGTTTATCAGAATGTAAAATAGGCTGGTTGATAATTTCATCAATGTTCCTTCGAACCATTTTTCCGACGTTTCCAGAAAGCTCTTGGTGTTTTGATATCCATGTCGGAATTTTTTCGTCCTTATGTATTGCAATATTTTCAGCTATACAATTAACAAACTTAACCATAGGAAAACCACTTGTTTCTAAATAGAATTTTTCTTCATCAGAGATATTATAGTGACCGCAGATTTCACAATGAACCGTGTATCCATCAAAACCCAGACTATTTCCTGTTTTGGGGGAACTTTCAGCTTTTCCTTTGCAAAAATAGCACTTAGTTTCTGTCATGCGTTTTCTCCAATTTAGTTGCCAAACTTTAACTCCTGCTCTAAAAGTTTCTCTTTATCAGCGTCAGACTTAATGTTTTTCCATTCTTTAATAATCATTTCTCTAGAGTCTTTAGGTAAATAAACTGATGTTTCTCCACGCTTTGGAGATTCTGGAAAAATGTTTCTTAAATAAGTATCAACTGCTTTTGAATCACCATCAGGACTGTCCTCAACGGCTTTTTTAACTTTAATCTTTTGTTCTGAGCAAGCTGTATAAAAACTTACGGAACTCGTGTTATTATTCACATTCTTGTTAGAAATTGCTGTTACAATGTCAGTTGCACTAGACCCAGCAATAATTGCACCAATTCCAATGAAAAGCTGCCCAACTCCTGCTAATAACTTACCGACATCAACTAACCATTGCCTTATTTTTTCTTCGTTCATAGCTGTTCTTTCTTAAATTGATTACTTTTTATCTATATTTCTTGCGTATTCCCTCTACGTTTCAATCCAAAGACTAAATCATGCAGTTGTTGCGTTTCAAGCCCAGTGACACCAGGGCATTTCTCGTTCAGTGGCACAAAAGTGAATTCTTCAATGATGGCTACCGCGCCGATGAAAGTTCGTTGACTTGGCAAAACCAGGTTCCGGC
>CAILAO010000841.1 GCA_903832105.1 uncultured Pseudomonadota bacterium
CTCTATAACAAAAGCTTCAACCCCAGAACCAATTTCCCGCTTGGTATACTGGTCTTTTTCTTTTTTCCATTTTAATGTTAATTCCTGAATTGTTAGAGCCATCTGATACTCCTTCTCAGTTTATTACGAAAGAAGCTCTTACAAAGGTCATGCAACTTATTGTTTCACAAACAATAAAGAAAAAAATTATAATAAATTTTGCAAGAAAATTTTTATTTCTATTCGAACTTTTTATACTTGTATTAGGTAAATGCCGCTACCTTGTTATTAGACAAAAACACTTAGATACGCATTTTGTCATCAAAAGCATCTATTTCTATATACCCCCCCTTTTTCGCTGTCAATTTTTTATGAGAATACAACGAATTTCTTCGGCAATCCCTGAAAATTCGTTGTATTCCCCATTTGTTGTCGTGATTCTGTTAGCTTTTCTTGTTCCGCTGCGTCCAGCGCCGGATTTCCCCGATCCATAAGACGACCGACGAGCCCGCCGGACTTCACATTCACCGACCAAGTTTCCCCGCGCCCCTTCCCGGTCAACTGCAAGCGTTCGTTAGCCTCCGCATCCCTGTTCCGGAGGCGTCTCGTCTGTTCGTTTCGGTCTCTTTCTCTCGGCTTCGATCATCGAGAGGATCTCCTGTTTCACACAGAGGAGGTGTTTGTAGATGAGGGTTAAATCCTCGAGTTTGGTTGAATCAAAATTCTGCGAGAGAAAGTAGTGATAGGTCTCACGATCGACTTTTTCGAGAATCACAAAATGCCAACTGCCCCCAATAATATACGCCCCTTTGATCACCGTCCAGGCATTGAGTTCAACCGCACTGATGAGTTCGGCTAAGAGCTGTGGTCGCGGATTCCCATAGTCTTCACTCCGTTTGAATTCTTGAATAAAAAAATAGGGTTTCTTGCTCTCGACTAATCCTTCGGCGACGACAAAATCGACGGTTCCATTGAAGATAAATTTCTCTGTGGCGTAAGTCATGGGCAATTCATAAAACTCTCGCATCTCCTTTTCAAAGGATTTGAACCGGACTTTATTCAACAGCGGCACCAGAAAATTCACTTTTAAATCTTCCTCACTATACCGTTCAATCAACACGGTATTCTCGTCGAGTAATTCCGTGAGAAAGCTGACGGTGGCCTGATCGATGTCCCTCGGCGTGTGAAACCAGTCATCAAACCGCCGCCCATCTAATTTCTGTTCAATCTCAAATAACGTTTTTAAGTCCGTATCTCGGATTTTACTATACTGGTACGTCGGGATCTGATCGCCCTCTTTTCCCTCAAGAACGCGCACTTTTCGTTTTAATTCTTCGATCTCATGTAAGAGTTGTACTTCACGTTCACGCTTCATCCCCTCATCTCCTCCATTGCATGCAGTTGACGCCCTAACCGCCCGGCTTCACCGGGCGGAAAAGGCGGGCGCACCCCAAACCCGAAATAATACCACCGGATTTTCCCGCCCGCCTTCCCAAGTCCGGTGCAAGCGATTGTTCGGCGTCATTCAATTTGATACAAGACTTTTACTTCTTTTAATAACTGTAAAAATTTCCCTTGAGAATTATTGACTGATTGGTTATATGTCATAAGAGATCCCATATAGCGATCCTAAATCAGTTGTGTCAATTATACACATAGAGTGTTAGCTTCGGAAAATCAAATTTTGCTGTTTGAAGAAAGGATAAAAAGGCCTTTTTCACTTGAGCAAATGTGTTATGTTTATAGAAGTTTTTCCGCA
>CAILAO010000842.1 GCA_903832105.1 uncultured Pseudomonadota bacterium
AAAAAGAATTTTTAGAAAAAAGGAAACCTTTGCAGAAAGGGCGATTGGGCCTAACATATAGTTTTCAAGCTCAGACTCAACATCGCTCTTGCCAAACGATAATGTGAAAAATTTTTTGACATCGGCTCGAATAAGCATATCAGAGTTTCCAGCGGTATCCTGTTCCTTTATAGCGGCATTTTCCGAATTAACATAAAAGATGATTTTCCTGAAGAGCATGTGATTAACCGTACTAAAAAGATATCGATAATTCTCGCTCTCCACCGTTTTTTGTTTCGTATCAAAGGTAACTTGAGATAACCTTGGGGCATCGAGGATGTTCATTGGTTTTTTTATGCAGCGGATTAGATATGCTTTGTTGGTTGATTTCAATGAATCTTTTAGGGCAAAAACGTAAGAGGCCTCGCACGGAAAGACCTCTTCCTTTTTTTTGGCGCGGCCAAAGTCTTTTGTGTAAAGGATGATGCGGTCATTTTTTGTCAAAGGATCGAGCAGCAGTTTTTGTGGATCATTAGAGAAAATGATGTGCCCGTCGTCATCAACAGCGTCAATTTGAAGAGGAAGGTTAATCCAAGAATTCAGGCGTTTTTCTTTTAGCGCAACCAGAAACAATTCGTTTCTTGGGAATCCCGTGAATGCAGCTAGATCTTCGCCATAAAAATATGCGGGACAGGAGAGGGCTTTCTGATGGGAGAAAATAGCACAAAGGATACCAAAGAGGAAAAGAACGAACGTTTTTCTCTTGATGATTTTGTTTTCGAAATTGCCGATCATCTGATTGCCCAGGAACCGCTTTTTAAAAGGGATGCTTCAAGGATGATAGTACGCTATTTTGACGGCAATATCAGTCACAAAAGCATACAAGATTTTCCTTCGGAGCTTCCAAAGGGTTCTCTCGTCATTTTCAACGATAGTAAAGTTATTCCAGCTCGCTTACTGGGCTTTGTCGACAAAAGTCGCGTTGAAGTTTTCCTCCTTGAAAAGGAAGGCCTCCTTTGGAAGGCTCTAGGAAAGCCCATGAGAAAGTTAAAGAGGGGAACAAAAATAGATTTATCGGGTGGTGTTATAGCGGTGATAGAAGATGAAGAACCCGGAGACTCTCCCAGCATCAGGATTTCTTTTAATCTCGATGAAGAAGATCTTGCAAGGTGGATTGAAGAAAACGGATACATACCCTTGCCGCCCTACATCTCAAGAAAAGATCCCGTAAGGGCGCCAAACTCCTTGGATCGAGAAAGATATCAAACAATATACGCAAACAAAAAGGGTTCGGTAGCCGCGCCAACCGCAGGCCTGCACTTTTCGGAAAGCTTACTTTTTTCTTTGCAAAAGAGGGACATCTCGGTTGCGTTCGTTACTTTGCACGTTGGTGGCGGGACCTTTTTGCCTGTGAAAAGCAAGGAACTCAGCAAGCACAAAATGCATCGAGAAAAGTTTGTTGTTCCTGCGGACACCCTTCGAATAATAAAAGAAAAAAAGGCGTTGGGTTTGCCCATAGTAGCTGTTGGAACGACAACATTTAGATGTCTTGAATCGTTTGAGCTTCGTGAAGAAATCGAAAAAATGGACATAGAAAAGTATAAAGAAGAGTGGAAGGAAACAGATCTGTTCATTTTTCCCAAAAAGCCGGGGGATATTTATAAATCACAACTTTTCGATGCCATTCTTACGAATTTTCATCAACCCGGATCGACGCTTTTTATGTTAATAGCTGCTTTGATTGAACTGAAAGAGGCTCGGCATCTATACTCTAGCGCAATTAAAGAAAGCTACCGATTTTTCAGTTATGGGGACGCCAGTTTTTTGTGGCTGAAATAAATGTATAAAATTTCCTCAAGCGGGACTATTTAGCAATAATACGCGATCTCCCTCAGTCGAAGAAGCCGAAGAAATGCCCTTTGACAAGATAATTCTTTTTCCATCGGATAAACCCGCTGAAAACGATGCCGTATCTGAAAAATTCGAGTTCCAAGTCTTTTTTCTTAAACGAGGATGCCGTTCTTGAACAAAGCTTTGCACCTTTTCAGAAGAAATTTGATTAGCAAGAGAAATTAAAGCGCCATTTCTACCTTTAAAGACTCCGTCGGTTTTTGTATCTGAAAATGCATGTGCAGTGCCTATGCTTTCTTTAAAACCAGCAAGCGCCCCTAGAATATAAGAGCGCTTTGAAAGGTGACTGCCGGAATTGATTTTAAGGTGTTGCCGCCAAAGCAGCTTTGTTTTGTTGCGAAGAAAATGGTAAACATATTCAGCCATTAAGACGTTTTCTTTTGTGCCGAGAAGTTCCATAGCTTTGTATGTTGTTAAATCGTTCGAATCAAAGAGTTCGCTGTAGATAACACGAACAAAAAAGTGTTCTGCTAGGATTGAAAAAATCATTGATTCATCTTGAGAAACCCTTTTTTTCTTTAAGTTAATGATTAAATAGACAAAATTCCCCTCTTGACCACTATTAAAAGCAGCCAAGTTATATTTTGTGTAAATCTCCTGAACTTTTTTCATTGCTATGAGGGCTTCGTGTTCATTTTGTGACGTTGCGAGAGACAGAAGTTTTTCAACCTTCCTCAAAAGGCGAGCCTCATTTTCATTCGGCTTTTCATCCTTCCAATGGATAATTTGTGCCGGAAGATCACAAGATCGCGATGCAACCCAAGAGGAAGCCCCAAGAGAGGCGCAGGCATTTTTAAAAAGAAGACCATGTGGTGTTTTCGAGAGCTTTTCTGAAGAGTTTAGAGAAAGGGTTTCGCTTACCAATTGATGAGCCATTTCATGCTTTAATACTTCGACAACGATGTCCCAAGAGTATCGTTCAATTAAATCATAGCTAAGAGAAATCGTTCTCGTAGTTGAGTTCCACTCACCAAGCTTACTTTTGGAATCCGAAATGCGAATAATTGGTTTTTTAAGTTTGACTTTGTGCTGAAATAGGATGTGATCGTATTCAGTATAGAGACGCTCCGAGAGAACGCGAAGGCGTATGTTGCTAAAATCAAAAGAATTAGTCATGACTTTTGAGAAGAACCATGAAGTGACTTTTAATCCAAAACTGCTTTAATACGGCGAACACCCCTAGAACTAGCCTCTTCTTTTTTTATACTAAATCGACCAAGCTCGGAAGTGTTTTTGACATGCGGTCCGCCACAGATTTCTTTTGAAAAGTTGCCGATCGAATAAACGGAAACGCGAGCCCCATACTTGCTTTCAAAAAGGCCAATAGCGCCAGAAACTTGAGCATCATCGATAGACATGTCGTTTACAGAAATCGAAAGCTGTTTTTGGATCTGCTCATTTACGAGGGTTTCAACTTTTTTGAGTTCCTCGTCAGTCAGTTTATTGGGGTGAGAAAAATCGAAACGTAATCGTTCGGCGGTGATGTTGCTTCCCTTTTGTTCAACGTGAGGTCCCAACACCTTTCTTAAAGCTTCATGAAGAAGATGGGTCGCTGTATGCAGCTTTGTCACGGTTTCGGAGTTGTCTGCCAATCCGCCCTTAAAGAGCTTGTCGCCAGCCATACGAGATTTCTCTTGATGTTCCTGAAAAGAAAGAGTAAAGCCCGCAACATCAACGCTAAATCCGCGTTCTTTCGCTATTTCTTGAGTAACCTCAAGGGGAAATCCAAAAGTTTCGAACATGTAGAAGGCAGTTTGTCCTGATATTACAGTTTGGTTATCCGCTTTTGATCTGGCTTGAAGCCGCTCCAGTTCCTTCTCAAAATACTTTAGACCTTGTCCAAGGGCGAGAACAAACTTATCTTCTTCCTCGTAGATAGCTTGTAAGATCTCACTCTGTTTCGCAATAATTTCGGGGTATTGCACCTCATAAACATGTCCGTAGCTCTTGACCAGTTTTTCGATGTACTCTTTTTGGAGTTTTGCCTGGTTTGCAAGTCGAAAAGCTCGCCGTAAAAGCCTTCGAACGATATATCCAGCCCCAACATTATTGGGTCGAATACCATCACCAATGGCAAACATCGCAGCTTGAATATGGTCGACGATGATGCGGCGTTGCTCAATTGTAAGTTCATTCGAAAGAGACTTAAGATATTGCATTGAAGCAGAATAAACATCTGATTCGTAGATGCTATTAAGATGGTTGAAAATCGAAACAACGCGTAATAACCCCATTCCAAAATCAACATTTTTCTGTGGAAGAAGTGTAAAGCTCCCATCGCCTTTTTTGTCATATTGCATAAAGACGTTATTACATAGCTCTACATATCTTCCGCATTTACATGCTGGCGAACAATCCGTTCTTCCGAAATTACAGTTTGGAGTTGTCACAAAAAAAGTTTCCGAACAGGGGCCGCAGGGGCCAGTCATTCCAGCGGGGCCCCAAAAATTTTCCTCTTTCCCCAATTTGAATATTTGATCGTTGGAAAACCCTAAATTCTTCCAAATAGAGTAGCTTTCCTCATCGCTCGGGATGCTCCCCTCCCCCATAAAAACGGTTACAGCTAAAGAGTTAGCATCAAACCCAAGTTGTTTTGTCAAAAAGGCGAAAGTTCTTTCGATGGCTTCTTTTTTGAAATAGTCTCCCAAACTCCAATAGCCGAGCATTTCAAAGAAAGTGCTGTGCCAAGCGTCACCAACATCATCGATATCTTGCGTGCGAATGCACTTTTGTACATTCACAAGGCGTTTTCCCTCTGGGTGTGGCGAACCGAGAAGAAATGGAACCAATGGATGCATACCGGCTGTTGTGAAAAGTACGGTAGGGTCGTTCTCCGGGAGAAGAGACGCAGAAGGGATAAGTTTATGGTCATAGCCTTTATAAAATTGGAAAAACTTTTCTCTTAGCTCTTTAGTATTCAAAGTAAACCTCAAAAGGGCCCCTAGACAGCCTTTAAAACTACCTGCCGTATTTATAGCGTGAGACGATTGATCAGTTGGAGAAAAATCACTCCACTTTAATCAGTTCAATTTCAAAAACCAAAACAGAATTCGGTGGAATAACGCCAGGAACCCCGCGCTCACCATAGGCTAGATGTGGGGGGATTGTTAGTTTTCTTTTGCCGCCTTCTTTCATGCCGGCGATGCCTTGTTCCCATCCAGGAATAACTTGACCTGCCCCGAGGTTGAAAACAAAAGGAAGATCTCGATCTTTCGAGCTGTCAAATTTTGTGCCGTTCGTCAGAGTTCCGGTATAGTGAACTGTCATTTTTTTCCCTGCTTCAGCGGCAGCGCCAGTTCCGGCGGTTATTTCAACAATTTGAATCTGTGGAAGAGCTGTATTTTGCGGTGCTCCTGGTGTTCCCGTTGCATTCGGGGGAGGCGTCTCCTGTGGACTCACAGCGCTCTGGTCTTGGGGCTGAGCTGGCCCAGTTGGTGCTGGTGACACTTCAGCAGTATTTTGAGTTGGCTGACTGGGAGCTTCTTTAGAACATTTGTTGCAGGACGTTAGAGTGGCAATTAACCCAACAAGAAAAGCAAATCCCATTTTTCTCAACATAGAACCCTCCAAAAAAGAATGAAACTAAGACTAACTTCAACGTTCATATTATTATGCAGAAGGTTCACGCCTAAAGCAACGCTCTGTATTTAAGATTTTGGAATGGACGGTCTTTTTGACCAGACACAGCGTTATGCCTAGTGTAACGCCCGGCTGCTCTTTTGACTTGCCGACGCTCTTGATCTTCAGCCTCTTTGCCTCCAATGGCTCCTCTCAAGAGCTTCTACCAAGATTTATAACGATAGATAAA
>CAILAO010000843.1 GCA_903832105.1 uncultured Pseudomonadota bacterium
CTTTTGGCTTGACGGGGTGCATTCCTGATATTTTCTTTCCATTCAAAAAAGATCCGTTTGTAGATCCCAAATCTTCGACGAAGACTTCGCCATTGTCATTTAATTTTATTAGGAGATGTTTCCGTGAAAGTTCAACATCTTGATCAAAGCGCCCAAAGCTTGATGCGCGACCAATAAATATATGCCTTTGCCTAAGAGACAGATTTTCCGTCGAACCGTCTCCATATTTGATCTCTAAAACAAGACTATAAATTTGCGTCGATCGCAGTTCACTTTCAATCAGTGTGTCAACCACGGAACGTTGATCTTGGATTGTTTTGGAGTTGGATTTAAATAGCGTTGTAATGTGCCTAATATTGGCCTCGTCTTCAAGACTAAATTTAAATGATGTTTGCCCGATCGTGACCGTGTCACCATCTTTAAGTCTCGCTTTAACGATACGCTCATTGTTAACGTATGTGCCGTTGGTGCTATTCATATCGAAAATGTGATAAACATTGTCGATGTTTTGAATCTGACAGTGAGTGGAAGACACCTCGGAATCTGCAATGATGACGTCTCCTTTGTCGCGACCAAAGAGCGTTGCGTCTCGACGGAGCTTGATGACATCCTGAGGGCCATTTCCTGAGATTAAAGAGAGAATGGCTCTTTTGGATTCTGATTTTGGTCTCGCTGCTTGATTCATACCATCCTAGATTCTATCAATGGTCACCTGTATAAAAAATCATCCGAATTCCCTGCATTCTTTCACCTTATCGGCAGCAGCCAAAAAAAGTTTAGCGTTCTAATAGTGCGTGTGAAAACAGCTTTTCGATCCTTATTGATTGGGCTAATATTAAAGTATTCGAAAAAGGAGAGTCTTTCATGAGTCAAAACAATGATGAAGGTCGACCACCAAAAGATCAGCCTGGGAGTGGAAAGCAAGGCGTTTTTCTTCCGGAACAGGTAGACTTTACCACGCTAGTTCTCGGTTTTTCGTCTGCGGCCTTGTATTATTTAGGCGATACGCCAATTGGTGGCCAAAAAGTTAAAGAAAAAAACCTTCCTCTCGCGAAACAAAACATTGATATATTGGGGCTTTTAAAAGAAAAGACCAATGGAAACCTGACACCCGACGAAGACAAGCTTCTCAGTCAAGTTTTGAGCGATTTGCGTCTGCGCTATATCGAAACCTCTAAAACCTGCTGAGAATACATCCTAGCACCGCGCTAATTTTGCGTAGTTCGCACTAAAGACACGCCAATGATATCAGCAGTTTTTCATTAAAAAGTTGAGATTATCGCTGAAGTGTGAAAAAACCCTCCTCGTCGGGGCTGACCTTCATTCATTACAGATCGTATTTATAGAAAAAAATAAAGGAGAAGCGCTCATGTCATACAAGAAGAACTTTTTATGTGCAGTGTTATTAACAGGACTATTAGGGTTACTCCAGAGCTGCCACAAACCAGAAAAAATTCGCGATGCGATGCCGGAACAAGAAAAAGGCAAAATATCTCAAAATGCGCGTGAAGAGGAGCCGAATGTTAGTCCAGAACTCGCGCGAGAAGAACGCGTTAATCTTGAAAATATGAAGGTTACTGGTAATCCGGAGCCGGCCGTCACTTCACCCGAGTCCGCCGCAACGGTCGAAGCTATCGTTAAGGGCCAGATCCAAGTCGCCGGCAAAGCCAAAATCGGTCTTCTTTACTTTTTGGATCAGCCCGCCCATCGTATGGCTGTCTTACAATGGTTTACAGAAAACAACGCAAAAGTCCTTTTCGAATCGCCACGCTTTGGGTACATCGATGCCGAACTCGATTGGAAAGACCTGGGAACATTGATCAATACGTCTGGGAGACTTGGCCTTGACGATATGTCTTTTATGAAGCTCGAAGTTGAGGCTCTTGAGGCAACTCAGCAAAAGCAGGGTTCGAAAATCACTAAAGCTCCCGATGAAACAATCGGTGGAAACTCTTCGTTTACGGGTCCTGTCCATTCGGCAGGGTATGGGGCCAAAGTCGCGGAGTTCAGGAAAAAAGCAGCAGAAGATCTTGGAATCACGATCGATGACATGGCGGGACAAGGAACTCTCGTCGCTATTTATGATGGCGGAATAGATCTCAGTAGAACCGACGTTTTTCAAAATCGGATAAAGGATTTCCTTATTGGTGATGAATCCCTCTGGAATAAAGCGGAAGTCACAAAAGAAGACTTTCTTAAAAATGAAGGGATAAGCGCGCTTCCACAGGGACTTGAAGATCTAAATCAGAATACATCGCTTCGTTTTGTTTATCTGAGCGAATCTTCCGTGGGTATCGATGTTAATGGTTCTGGAAAACCCGATGATGATATTGCCATTGCCGTTTATCTAAATCAAAACGAACCAGAAGCGAGGTTAAGACCCGCAAAAGGTCTCGCTTTCGGCGATATAGCTGTTGATTTTGCTCGTGCTCGCACCCTTAATAAACCTCAAATTATGAATGCCTATACTGGCCGCTACTACGATCGCACAAGTGACAATCCATCACCTGTCGCAATTGGATTTAAGTTTCGCGTGCAAGAAAATGTTCTCGAAGTTGCTTTTGTTGGCCTTTCAGCAGGAGGCTCAGGTCACGGCATCGCCAATCTTCATATGGTCGGCGGTGATTTTATCGATCGCGCGTCAAATGTTCGATATCAGGGCGTCGCCCCAAAAACTGAATTTCTCGGGATGCAGACGTGGAAAATAGACTCTTCAAATTATGGAGCTACTTGGCTTCCTCTCGCTCGCACGATGATCCAAGCAGCTGAAGCTGGAGCAGATGTGATTGATCTGGATATCTATACACCTGGTTCTCGCCTTGGAAATGACCTTTTATCCTATCTTGCGTGTCGTATCACAAAGTCCACAGCAAGCGTACCTGTGGTTGCTGCGCATAATTTTGGTCCTCTTCCAAATAGTGTTCAAAGCTTGGCACAAAGCCCTTGCGTTCTGGGCATTGGAGCCTCGCATTCCAAAGCCTCGCTCATTCACGGGCTTAAACGTGGCGGCGTCATCAACCCTGAATTAGTCAATGATGATGACGTTCAGACAGCGAGTTATAGCGGACGTGGATTCGGCATCAACGGTCTTTTTAAGCCAGATATTATTTCTCCCGCTTATGGTTACACAGCGATGGGAAGGACGTTTGCGCGCTTCTCTGGAACCTCCGGAGCGACACCGACAACAGCGGGGATGATTGCACTTCTTAAACAAGCTGCAAAAGCGAAGAACGCCACACTGAACTTTGAACAGGTTAAATTCTTGCTGCAAGGAGCAAGCATGCCCGTTAAAGACGCTACTCCGCGTGATGGCTATGGGTATGCAAATCTATTATCGACATGGGAACTCTTTAAACAAAATTACGACGAAGCGACTAGAAGATTTAAAGCGAATCCTATGCGCCTTGCGGGACATAAATTTCTCCAATTCGAAGGAAAACCAGCTCAACGCATCATCCCTCTTCCTCTCGAAAGACAAGGTGTTTCTGGAAGTATTGACTCGCCGGTTTCGATGCGTTTCTGGGTTGAGTATAAAGGGGCCTCAGCAGGGACGGCTATTGAGTGGCTTAAGTTTTACGATCGCGCCATCGGAACACCCACATCGACACTTGTTAAAGATGTTCCGATGCATGGTGAAGTTCAAAGCGATATCAATCTCGTTATCGAACTTCCTGATGAGGCGTGGAATAGTCTCGCGGCTGGTGACCATGTTGCTATTGTTAAAGGCGTTCGTGAGGAGTTTGCAACCGGTAGAAATGTCGATTTTATTTTACCAATAACAATAACTAAGGGGCAATCAGTCGCACTCGATGTTAAAAAAATTGATCCGCTTTATATTGAGCAGTATCAAATCTGGTCTATAGCTACTGAGCCAGGAGAGACCATTTTTGTTTATGGACATCCTTCCTGTGAAGGAATTCATGTTGGCGGTGCCGTGGATGGTCAAAATGCCGATTCATACATGTTTATGGTAGATCATGAAGCGATTTATCCGCATGCAGCATACATCATCAATAGCTATGGTCCTATGACACTTAGCGAGCATCCACTAGCGATCACGGCTAAGAAAAGCATCGTTCGTCTCGGGGTCGTGCGTTATCGGCACATGAACTGTGCAGGCCCCGTTGCAGGCGATGTGACGGTTAAGAGGGCAGGATTTAAAGTTACTCCAGGCGTTGTCATAAGCAATATTCAGAATGGTCATTTTAAGATCGATACAACGTTGAGTCTTCAGCCAACTGCACTTTTTCTTGACGATGGTGAACTCGGTCGTGGCACCATGTGGGGCTTTATAAAGAAAGATGCAAGTCTTATTTTACGCATGACCGTCGATGACGACGTACAATTTAGTGTTCCTGCTGGAACTAAGTATGTCCGAGCAATTCCCAAAGATTCTCGAAAATTTCAGGGTGGCATTGCTTCTGTAAAACAAGACGGTACGGTTGAAGCATTCAGCTCGACAATTGATGAGCAAAAATACGCCAACACAGCGGGATTCTCTTCCATTAATTATCAGTTCGGCGGCCGTTACTTGGGACCAGAAATTTCAAAGCCATCGGCGGGGAATACTGCTGCTTTCATCTTTGCCCACGCTGAAAAGGGTGAAAAAATTCCAGTTGTGCTCGAAATGGCGCTTGAACTTCCTCAGGGGTTCACGGTTGATGTTTTAAATAAGCAGCCAATGAATCGATGGACTCTTAACGAATCAAAAAATCTTCAAGTTCAGGCAACAGCTCCAACAGCAACGCCGCAGTTTCTTGCAGACTTCTCGCAGGGGCAAGGCACAGACGGGTTGAACGCATGGAGTTATAATCTTTATCTCTCATATGCGATCGAGGAAACGATGTTAGGCCCTAACGGAAACGTGGCCTATCTACCGCTGACACTTTGGACTGGAGAGGTTTTGTTACCTTTTAGTATGCAAAAGTGAGTGGGGTAAAAGCTTTAACGCCTCTTTAGGCGCTGTACTGAATGGCACCGGGTTCAGGTTGCACAGACTTTTGCTTGATCAACTACAACACTTCGCCGTATTTCTCGTAGAAGTTTTAGCGAAAAAGCTTAAGGTTTCAAGAAAGAGATCACGTTTAAGTCTCAAGTTTTAAGTCTATGTCTATGAGGACGTATACGTTACCCCCGTGCCATTCAGTACAGTCCCTAGTGTGCCGTCGAAGTCTCTTTGGGTTCTTGGACAGGTCCTAGAACAACCGCGTTAGTCCGATTGGAGTTTTGATTATAGTGACCATTAAAATCGATCAAGGGTTCGAGATATGTGAGCATAGGCCTTCCGTCACCGTACCATCTTGAATAGTAAAAATAATTTCTGAGAACCAGCTTGATATACATCCTGGTTTCTTTGTAAGGAATACTCTCTATAAAAGAAAGAGGGTCGCTTACCTGAATCCGCGATTTCCAGCGGGCGAATATCCCCTGTCCAGCATTATAAGCCGCCAAAACTTGCACGATATTTTCGTAGTTCCCGATGATTCTCTGTAGATGTTTCATTCCAAGAGCAAGATTGATATCAGGATCATAGAGGTTTTGAGGCTTCGCAAGGGCACCCAAAATGTGTTTTTTCGTCTGTTCTGAAAGATATTCAGAATCGATTTTTTTCGCCTCGAGTTTCGCTGTTGCTGGCGTAAGCTGCATAAGACCGAACGCACCAGCCCCTGACCGGGCTTCAGGATTAAACAGACTTTCTTGTCTTATCAGAGCTAGCGCAAAAACGGGGTCAAGCTTCGCCCTTTGGGCGAATTGAAAGATGTCCTCTTCAAAGGCTTTCGGATAAAGCAAAAGTTCCATTCCAGAAGGAAGATTCAATCGATAACTACGAGGTAATTGTTGAAAGGTCGAGATTGATTTGACCCAGCGATTGGCCGCATTGAGTAACATTGAGTACGCGAGCACTTGGTCATACCTGGTATCGTCTATGTCGAGTTCCAGGATTTCTGAAAAAGCCTCTTCTCTAAGCCCCAAGGAAAGAAGGGATTTAATACGCTCAACAATGCGTTGCTGTCTCTCATCGAAAGAGGGCGCAAGTCTTTCCGAATTGAAGACGATTTCGGGGGCTGGATTTGGATATAGAGGGATAAGTTTTCCCGAAGACTTTTCGAGCATTCGATGTCCTAAAACGCCGTAAAAAGTCGAGTAATAGTCCTTTGCAAGCTCTTCCCACATAGAAAGCGCTTCGGATGATTTCCCCTTTCTTTCCAAAAAACGCCCAACCCAAAAAAGAGCGAAGGTGTATGAGTCGACGTCCCGATCATCTATGGAAATTGGTTTTTGGATGTCAAGAATCTTAGCCGCATAGGTTTCTGCCTCATCGACTTTTCCGTTCTCAGCGTGTAATAAAGTCAGAGCAATCAGGACGCGCATGATTTGTTCTTCTTCAGCGTGGTTTTGAGCGTATTCTTCATAGTATTCGTGGGAAGTTTGCCAATCACTTTGATTTTCCGCTATCTGAGCAAGCATGAACAATGCCTGTGATTCAGCTTCAACGTTTTTTGCCTTTTTGGCGGCAGCCAATTCTTGAACCAAAATTTCTTTTGCCTCATCGAATTTATCTCGACCCCAGTACGCAATCGCGATGCGCATACCAATTGCTGACTTTCCAATAAATCCAAACGCCTTCTCAAAAAGGACTTTTTCACCCTGCCAAAATGCAATTCTCTCATCCATTGTTTTTGGCCGTTTGCACTGGGACAAAAATTTTGCGGCTTCGACAGCCTGATCCAAGAACTCTTCGTTTCTTTTTGTTGACAGCAGGGTTGAAAATTCTTTTTTAGCTAGAGAGCAGTGTCCCGCATCAGCAAGAATTTTCACTTTCCGAAGTTGCTCTTCGAAGGTTTCTTCACTCTTGTCAGAAATAAGGCCAATATCGATGCACTTTCGCCTAAATGGTGGGAAATCTTCTGCAATCGGTAGCAGTGTGGGAGTGAGCGAGGCAAGCTGATCTTTCGACAGTTTGGACGTGATGATATCGAGCAGTTGGTGCTTCGCTGAAGTACTTTTGAGCATTGTTACTTGTTGAATGATATGACCAATTTCTTCGACAGACTTTTCTTTAAAAGAAGACTGCATGATTTCTTTTTTTAAAAACACTTTAAAA
>CAILAO010000844.1 GCA_903832105.1 uncultured Pseudomonadota bacterium
GACCTGGTCAGCCATACCATAATCTTTTGACCCGATATCAGTAACGGGGTTGTCACCCGCGCACCACTTTTCTTCGACGCTCTTTCCAGATTTTAGTTTTTTAACGTCTCCCGAATCCTTTTGAGTCATGGAAACCATTTCGGCTTGCATAACTAAGCGTTTTGAATAGCATCCCGATAACACTAAACTTAACGACAAAACCATGCTGGTTAGTAATATTGTAGTCTTCATCGGTATCCTACCCCCCGCACGACAATGCATCGTTTACCAAATACGACGGCGTCAAATCCATCATAACTGACATTAACATTGTTCATGTAACGAATTTCAGCATCACCCTTCGAGTCGGTGACCATATCTGTAACTTTTGATTTCTTTTGTGTCCTGGCATTGGCGATTGCGCGGCTCATATCTGGGGAGCCCCCTAGCCAATAGCCTAAAACGTGAAATACACAATCGTCAGCTTCGAATTGACCTACCGACTTTCCTTTGCTGACGTCCTCCTGGAAACCAATGAGCTTAACCTCCTTTATTTCTCTGTACGTTGTGCAGCTACAAAGAAATAGGGAAAGCCCTAATGCAATAAACAAACGCATCCTCAATGTCCTCCTTTCCTGTGAAAACAACCATCTAGAACTTAGATAATGGAATTATTTGAACCAGAAATGGGGGTTCTTGTCTACTAAGATAATTGCGTTACGTGTCAAGACGTCATAACGACAATCCACTCGAGCTTGTCCGTCTGAGGAAACATGTCGAAGGCCTCGACCTGACGAATTTTAAAGCCTGATGTCAGCAAATCCTTCAAATCTCTTACTAGCGAGGTAAGATCACACGAAACATAGACAAAACGGCAGTGGGGTGAGACTTTTAAGAACTTAACGATCATGCCCCGGGCCTCTTCTGCAATGCCTCTCCTCGATGGATTAACGACGATCACCTTAGGAGCGCTTGCCCAGGACGGAAAAGATGACATATCTTCAACGCGACTGGCAAGAAATTCGACCCGATCAGTCATATTATTTCGGGACGCGTTGTCTCTCGCGTCACTAATGGCTTGCGCGTTTTCTTCAATGCCAAGCGCCCGAAAGCCAGCACGTGCGGCCATGAGCGCAATCTGACCCACGCCACAATAAAGATCCCAGGCCGAAGACAGCGGGACGCCATCCTTGCCCTTGCTCTTGTCGATATAAGATGGATCCTCGGTGTTTTGCCCTATCACCTGTTCGATACGCCTATAAAGATTGATGGCTTGCCAGGGATTGATTTGAAGGAAGCTTTGAGGACTGGTTTCAAGATCAAAGTCGCAAAGCCTCTCGCGAAGACGTCTTGATCCGGAGAGATGGATGATCTCTCCATGAAAAATGGCGTTTCCGGGATCTTGGTTCACATTCATATGGGCAGAACTGATTTTGTGATATTCAGTTTTTAGTTTATTCACAAGAGTTCTGAGTTGCAGTTTGATGGGAGCTGTTACAACAAATGTAACCATGAGTTCATTCGTTAGATGAGACGTACGGACAACAAGATACCGCAGATCGCCCGACTTACTCGTTTCATCATAGGGCCTGATAGCAAATTCGCTTAAACTTCGCTTAACGGAAGCCACAAAACGGTTGATCTCCGGAGCTTGAAGGGGACACTCCTCGATACCGACAATATGATGACTCTCAGGCTGAAAAAGCCCGATAACAGGTTCCCCGGAAATGGGGTGCGGTCTCACCGCAAGTTTTGCGAGTGCCCTATATTGTAAGGGTTTAGGCGCGGGAACAGGAGGAAGTATCCGACTCTGTTCAATGCCAAGCTCATTTCTGAGGTAAAACACGGCATGATCATGCTTTTCTTTAAGATAAGTTTCATAATCTAAATTGATATACTGACACGAACGGCAGCTAGCCTGGACCAGACAGTTATCTATTTTTCTAAATCGTTTCGCCGCGGAAAGAGATGGGTGTCTTCGATGTAGGGTTTTCCTTTGGGGTGAAGTGTGTTCTTTCCCATCCCTCGCCTCTCTTGTAGGATTTCTTGGCCAATTACGCAGCATAAAGTCAGATATTCACTTTTTTCAAAGAACAAATGGAATTAGGATATTAACGGAAAAACAGGAAAAAAATACAGTTGCCAGATCTCACGACTGCGACTTCCTATCATGTCTGCAGTTCTAAGTAAATGTCGAAAGCTAAATTTAGGCGGAGTTCCGCATAAATTTATAGGAGAGTTGAACAGGGGTTATCTTTCCCGCTGAGATCAACAAACCCGCCGCCAGTGACCGCTGCAATAAATCCAAGAGCTTTTGCTTCGCGGACTTTTTGGGGATCTTCCGAGGATGTTTCGTGGGTTACGTTATCACCAAGCCAAACAACCGAAATTTTAATATGGGCTTTTTGGGCTAACTCAATAATAGCTTTGGCTCTTTCTGGGGTAAGCGGAGCCGCGTGTTGCGCGAGGACAATGATGTGCGATCCCACTTGAGCGTGGGGAATAAAGCGAAGTTCACCCGCTGAAAGAGCGAGGTTTAGAGCTGATCCGGTAGCATCCATCGCGTTGGAGATTAAAGTCGTAAGATGCAGAAATTTCGTCTCAAAATTGGGGCCTGCGGATGTGAGTTCGCCAAGCGCTGCCGTGTTGATAAAGTCAGTCGCGCGTCCCATTCTTAGCTCGTCAATCACCTTTGTGGTCGCAACAGAGGCGAGAATAAAGCTTTTTTTCTCACTAAAGCCTCTCTGAAGACCAAGCCTCTGAAAAGATTCCGTCAATTTAGAGCAAAAGTCTTTAGTACTTACAACTCGAAGGGTGAGCTGTTTTTGCTCCTGGGCAAACGCTGAAGTATAATTTAAAGCCGCCAGAATCACTCCAAAAATTGCTAGTTTCATCATCCGCTTCATCTTCCACACTCCCATGCAAAATCCGTCAAAAACTCTAACAGTCCACAATCTTTCTCTAGCGATGAACCATCGACCTATGCCTGACGAATGAAGGCCCATCCCGTCCCCCGTGTGAGCAAGAAGGCTGCCAAAAAAGTAAATGCAAAACATCAATATCATCTAGTGGTTAGAAAAACCTCTAGGTGTTAAGGATCCTGTCTGCCGACGAAACATTTGAC
>CAILAO010000845.1 GCA_903832105.1 uncultured Pseudomonadota bacterium
ATAAAGCTCAGCTTCCGAATAGGTTCCAGCAAGAGCGGAACCTTCGGCAAAAGTATGTTTCTCATCAGGTGTGTCAAAAAGAACACGGGCATTTTCGGTCATCGCGCCAGATTGCGGATAGGGAACAATACTTGAAACATCGCGTCTAACGCCATTTTCATCAATACCTTGAGAGAGTGTAATTTCAACGTTTGCCCATAGTTGCATATCGGCACTTGGAATCTTTTGTTTAAAATATTCCACGAGAGGAAGGTTTGACTTTTGCTTGATACGCTGCTGATTAACGGCAAAGAGAACAAGTCTTGCAGATCGTTCGAGAAGTCCACCCTGGGCAGCCGCCGGGATTTTGTAATCGCCAGTTTCAATATAGTCTTTATAGGCTGATTCTTTGGCTGTGATAAAGCTATTGCACGCACCTTCATCTTTTTCAGTTTTAATAGTGAGGGCTTTATCTTGAGTGAAGCATACATAGGCCCCTGATTGATCTGGAATGGTTCCATTGCCTCCAACTTCAACCTCGATATTAAGATCAGATTCCCCAGGCGTCTCAACGACAGATCCGGAAGAGCCAAGTCCTGCGAGTTCGCCCTCTTTTGTTATCTTCAAAATGAGTTTAATTTCCATTACAGGCTTGGTAGCGGTAAAAATATAGCCTTGCTTCGGGCCAACCCAATTCGTGAAGTAGACCACGGAAAGTTTGCTCTCACCGGAAGCCAAATTTCCAAGTTCAAGTCCAATCGAATATTCACAATTTGTCGCGACTTTTTGGTCAAGATTTTTTTGATCCCAAGGACTTACTTTTTCGATTCCCTTCGCTCCGGCGCAATCCTTTGTGGGCTCGATGATTAGATGATACCCCATAAGAAGCTTTCTACCTGCTTCGGGGAACGTCTCAATCGATGGAAGTGCCACCGAAATAGTGCTTAATTGCGAATGGTTATCTGGATTACGAGCATCATTACCATTCTGCTTAGGACCGCATGAAATAACGATTAAAAAAGAACAAAAAAGAAGAACAAAGGTCAGTCGTGAGAAAATTTCGTTTCGCATCCGCACCCTCGCCTGTTTTTAAAGTAGAGCATTAAACCAAGTCACATCCATGGGAAAGAAAAAGCAAGTTTCATGCCTAGATTTCTCAGCAAAATATATAAATATATTAAATAGTTATACTTGAGGCGCAGACGAGGCGGTGTCGAAGAATTAATCACTTACAATTTCTCATCTGCATTTTTTTCTCTTTTTCACTTACTCGCCGGAGGTAATTGAGATTATGATGGCTGGATTAACTTTATTGAACAGAGAGTACAGATATGATTACACTTGAAGCCGTCTATGATCCCAAACAATATGAGAAAAAATGGTGGAAATTTTGGAGTGATGGCGGTTTTTTTGAGTCAAAAGTAAACCCATCGAAGAAACCTTTTACGATCCTCATGCCTCCCCCCAATATCACGAACCAACTCCATATGGGGCACGGAACAACCTACTCCTTGCAAGACATTCTTGTCCGCTGGAAGAGAATGTCTGGCTACGAAGCGCTGTGGCTTCCCGGCACAGATCATGCCGGCATTGCGACTCAAATGGTCGTAGAAAAGGCTCTCCTAGCAGAAGACAAAAAGACACGCCAGGAAATCGGACGCCCGGCATTCGAAAAGAAACTCTGGGCGTGGAACGAAAAGTACGGCGGCCGCATCAAGGAACAATTTCGGAGCATCGGATTTTCTTGCGATTGGAAACGCGACGCCTTCACAATGAGCCCGGCTTTATCACGAGCAGTTCGAAAAATTTTTGTTGATCTCTTTAATGACGGTCTCATTTATCGCGGTGAAAGGCTTGTCAACTGGGACCCTCAACTTAAAACGGCCATCTCCGATGACGAAGTGGAGAATGTCGAGACAAACGGCACACTCTGGTACTTCTCTTATCCCATCGAAGACGGATCACCAGGAGAATCGCTCACAATCGCGACCACGAGACCCGAAACAATGCTGGGCGACACTGCCGTTGCCGTCAATCCCGATGATGAGCGTTATAAGGCTCTGATTGGCAAGTTTGTACGACTTCCGCTCGCGGACAGGGTTATTCCGATCATCGCAGACTCTTACGTGCAACAAGAATTTGGAACGGGTTGCGTCAAAGTAACGCCAGCTCACGATCCCAACGATTTCGACATGGGAAAGCGCCATAAGTTACCCTTCTTGAATATCATGAATGATGACGGAACCATGGCGCAAAACGTACCTGCGAGGTTTCGCGGGCTCGATCGTTTCGTAGCCAGAAAAGAAGTCCTCAAAGCCATGAAGGAGTTAGGGTTCTTCGTGAAAGAGGAAGGTCATAAGCTTACCGTCCCGCATTCTGACCGCAGCAAAGCAGTGATCGAGCCAAGGCTTTCACTCCAATGGTTTGTTGATATGAAGTCGCTGGCAGCACCAGCCGTCGAAGTCGCAAAATCAGGCCAGCTTAATTTTTATCCAGAGAGCTGGAAAAAAGTCTATCTTCACTGGCTCGAAAATATCCAGGACTGGTGTATATCGCGGCAACTTTGGTGGGGCCATCGGATGCCCATTTGGTATTGCCAGGATTGCACCAAAGTTTCAACGGGTATGGAAGATCCCACGAAATGCACCCACTGCGGATCGACCAAACTTAAACAAGAGGACGATGTTCTTGATACCTGGTTTTCTAGTTGGCTCTGGCCCATCAGTCCCTTTGGTTGGCCCGACGAGACACCTGATATAAATTATTTTTATCCGACTGATGTGCTTGTGACCGCAAGCGAGATCCTTTTTCTCTGGGTTGCCCGCATGGTGATGGTGGGCCTCAGAACAAGAGGAAAACTCCCATTTAAGGACGTTTACCTTGCGGCAACGATCTGTGACAAACAAGGCCGCAAATTTTCCAAGACTCTCGGCAATGGGATTGACCCCCTTGATGTGATCGAAAAGCACGGCAGCGACGCCATGAGATTTACCTGCGTAAACCTCGCCCCAATTGGTGGACGAGTTCGCATGGACATTAATGACTTCGATCATGGCGGGCGTTTTATCAATAAACTTTGGAACGCATCGCGCTTTCTACTGATGCAACTAAGTGAAGAAGAAAAAATTCAGCCCATTGATCTATCGCTGCTTGATCTTCCCCTTAAATGGCTCCTCACAGAACTCAGCATAACGGCAGAAAAGATTAACCGAGATCTTGAGAATTATCGTATGAGTGAAGCACTTCAAACACTCTATCACTTCATCTGGGGAAGTTTTTGTGATTGGGGTCTTGAGTGTTCAAAAGAGGCCTTCAACGGGACCGACAAAAAAGTGAAAGATAACACATTGTCAGTTCTTGTTTATGTCCTTGATGGCATTCTCAGACTCGCCAGTCCCATCATGCCTTTCGTGACAGAAGAGATCTGGCATAAGCTTCCCAACCATCCCCAGTGGGACCGACCGAAGAGCCTCGTTCTTGCTCAATACCCTAAACGAAATAGTGCTCTCTGCTTCGAAAGCGAAGCACTTAAATGGGAAAAAATCCAAGCTCTTATTACAGGCATTAGATCACTCCGTAGTCAAGCTGGTATTCCGCCAAAAGATCAACTCGAAGTCTTTGTAAAAGCTGACGCTGCTGATGGCGCTCTCTTCAAAAGCGCGCTTTCATTAATTGTCCGCCTTGCCAATGTCAAAAAGCTGGAGTGCTCGGTCGAACTTAAAAAACCTTCTCAAAGTCTTGTTAATGTCGGAAAAGGTTTTGAGGTCTATGTCCCTGTTGGTGACTATCTTGACATCGAAAAGGAGAAAAAGAGGCTTTCTTCTGAGGTTGAGCGAATCGGAAAAATTGTTGCGGGCATCAATGCTAAACTCCAAAATAGGGATTTTATCGCCAGGGCTCCCGAGGAGATTGTTGAACAAACCAAGATGCAAAAAGACAATTTAGAGAGCCAGCTTGGTAGCTTAAAACAGAACCTCCAGGCATTGACTGATTAGGCATTTCCTGGTTTTTTTTATATATACAAAACTCTTCTTGTTAATTTACCAGAAGCTAGACTGGCCAATAGTCCAACTATACATCGGACAGCGCGATGCGTTGTATTACCAAATTCTTTTGAGCTTTAACCTTAGAAAGCATATAATGGGTAAACTTTAGTTTTTTACCCACCTACGTGAAGAGAGGAAGCAGTGTATGAAAGCCTACTTTTTGAAGGAGAGCGAGTTCCCCTCGTTCCTCAAGAATTTACTAAAATCCACGAAGGTAATCGGGCCGACTGCGAAGAAAAACAAGTTTGTATTTAAAGAACTTGAATCCCCAGAGGAGCTTCGCTTGGATTATGACACAACGATTCTTCCGGCGAAAAAATTTATTTTCCCGCCTAAACAGGATCTTGTGAAATTTGCCAAAGGAAAAATGTCGAGTTGTATTGCCCCGACACCCCAAGTGATTCTTGGACTTCACTTTTATGAAGTCAAAGCCATCGACATGCTGGATGAGTTGTTTAAGCAGGGTCATGCTGATCGCAACTACTTGGCGAATCGCGAAATGACAACCATCGTTGCAACCAATATCCAGCGAGTTTCAGAGCGAGCATTTTGGGCCAGCGTAGGTACTGAGATGCCATTTTCTGGGCACGACGCCTTCATGACCGCGATACGAGGCGGTTACGTGTATGAGCCTCTGACCGAAAAAGGCGAAAACCTTCTAAAGCACGCCAAATGGGATTCTGCAACCGAAGCGCAGGTTAAAGAAGCTCAAGACGTCAATCAAAAAGTGTTCAAGCAGTGTCCCGAGAAACTCAACCATACCTCCCAGGAAATCGCTGACAAGGTAAGGAAGGCGTTTGACAAAAAAGAGATCTGGGAATCTCTCTCGAAAGATTGTTTCTCATGCGGCACTTGCAATACCGTATGCCCCACTTGTTATTGTTTCGACGTCCAAGATGTATGGAACCTTGATCAAACATCAGGGACGCGCTCAAGAACTTGGGATGGATGCCTTCTTGAAGATTTTTCAACAGTTTCGCTTGGTGGAGGGCACATCGAAAACTTTAGGGAAGAACGTTATCAGCGTTTCCGTCACAGAATTATGA
>CAILAO010000846.1 GCA_903832105.1 uncultured Pseudomonadota bacterium
CTCGTTGAGACGCAAAACACCTCGCCTCTGTTTTTTGTACACCGCGCCTAATAGCTTTAATTCATCTTGTTTCATTGATTAATGTCCTCCATGGCGCCAATTATATTGACCTGCCCGCCAATAAACAAGCCCGACCAGCCTCATCACACCAAACCATCGCGAGTATCACCGACAACACCGATTCTTGAATTTAGCTGCTAAATTCGGCGCCGTGTGCCGCTAATGTCACCAACTGACGCGATTTATAAAATTATCGTAAATTCTGGACCGAACCGTTGGAAGCAAACAACTTAAGGAAAGCTGGTCTATGGGGAGTTAATACTTTGGATCTTAGGCGGTACTTATGGCAATCCAGAGCCATGGCTACGTCCCTCACGATGCCATCTCGTTCGCTCTCGGAAGGGTTCAATATTTATTTATGGGGTAATTAGCCATCTTTTTAAGAAAGGGGCTCGGGGGTGATTGGAGTGATCGGCTGAAGTTCTCGTGACCGTCGCTCGTAGCGCGGCTATTAATATATAAATGATGCCTTGGGGATTGTGTTCAAGCTTTCTTCATCTTGCCCCGATACTTGATCCCTTCCAGGTCAATGTGATCAAGCTCCTCGATCGGCTGGCCATTCCAAAAAACCTTGATTCCTGTAAACCAAAACCCCGGATAGTCTGGCTGGAGAATTGTGTGAACCAGCTGAACAAACGTTTCCTGACCACCCGTCGATCCTTGGAAGCTCTGATACCATTTGGATCGATAAAAATCCTGTTCCGGCTCACTCAAGTTAATGGTTACGATGAACCCATCCTTGGTCTTTTCCGTTCTCAGGATCTTGATAGGAGGTCGGTCTGAAAAATGACGGCGTGAGATTTCATCCAGCAGCAGTTTTAACTTTTCCTGAATAGGTAAGGCAGGGTCTACTGCGATCGTCCCATCCCGAAAAACATGCTCGTCATTAACGTCCAGCTGATACAAGATCAGATCGACTGGATTTTGTTTAACGGTTCCGGCATTTACAGCTGTTGGCCAGACATACAGTCCTAAAAAAACAATCGCCCAGACAAACAGTCGAAAGCACATCCAAGACCTGTGCTTCCCAGGAAAAGACATGGGACTTTCTCCTATGATAAGTTGCGGTTTTGACACCCCAAAACCCATTCCGCTTCTGGAGGTCTCAGATTATCCTCTGACGTCTAATAAATGTTTCGAGCCGCTGGAAGCAGATTGCAATCTGGAGGTTCAATAAACATCACCATGGGATGAGCCGGCTTTCATGTTGCCACTCCCTCTTCGCTGCGTCTACTTTTTCCGGAAAGATCAAAAACGTTTTTTGATTTTGTGAATCCACAGCCATCGACAAATCTCGAACACCACGAATACTATGCCCAACAGTGGCATATGAAACGCAGTAAATGACAGAACGATCATCCCCCATATAAAAACCGTTCTAAAGATAGCAGCTCTCATAAGTTTCTCCTTTAGTGTCCGGGTTCCTTTTTCGAACGTCGACTAGACAAGAATGCCGTTATAAGGATTACGACTGTGAGTATCACAACTGCTAAAAACAATTGCACGAGAAAACCAAAAATGCCCCATCCACCATACTGGATACCATTTACTAGAGGAATAAGTAAGGTTATTACTGTGATCGTGCCAAGGAAGATAAGTATTATCCATTCCTTACCCATAATCTTTCGTGGGATCGTGCATGCAGTCAAAGGATTGTCGGGATACTGAGAATACTGAACATTACGAATTACGTTGTATGTGGTGTTGCTGGCGATATACCGCGCTGAATACTCTTGCCCCTGCTCTGTCGTACCAAACCATTGCTTCGTTGCTTTCCAGCAATATCCGGAAGCATTAGAAAAACTGTTATACGCCACCGCTGTAAAACAACACAAAACAAGACAACAAAATAACAGTAGAATCATTTTAAGCTCCAGTATCTCAAACCCAGAATGTCTGAGAACAAACTCGTTCAACCATCTAAAGAAATAGAAACCTAAAATGATTGTCACGAGCACGCCTAAAACAATAGCTATGATGTACAGCAACATGGCCCGTCTCCTTTGCGGGTTTTCGCAGCCGTTCTTTTCATTGACCGTTTATATTCATTCCAGAAGTTATTCGCCGCCATTTCTATGTTTCTCGGGAAGTCAAATAAACGGATTTAATACTTTCCACCACTTGATGGTTTTCTGTAATTCCGGGCGCAACTTAATAGACACGACAAGCTTTTCCACTTTTTTATTACCTTGTGAATCTACTGCGTCACGGAAAAAGGTGATCTTTGATAGATCAAGATGCTCTATTTTCCAATCGCCATATTTGTTTCTGTTGGATGCATTTCCAAACATGTCCAAAAACTCTCGATCTGATATTGCTTCTTTCATCCCTGTCACCGGATTATGATGAGTGACCGTTTTAGTGCCCCAATACTCAATGCGCATCAACCAACCTTCCATTGATACATCAAAGGCCTTAGGCATCATGTTATTTGACAGGTAATTCTTTCTAAACTGTTCGTCAGATACTTGCCCAACACTAACACCCGTATGATAGGTGGGAAGATTCATTCCTGTGCCAACTTCCCCTTGAAAATTTGATTCCTGAATTGGCGGTATATTATGTTGGGCCATATCAGAACTCTCGAAGCGCGCGTTCAATTCAGCTTTTTCGGCAGCTTGTTCTGATTCATATTTAGCTCGAGCGCCCTTCGGCGAATACCCCCCACTGAGCCATTCCTTTTTGTTTTGGCGCCACGACTCTTTACTTATCAGCACCACATATGAACCATCGCTCTGAGCCGAACCAATTATGCCTAACATTTCCATTTGCTTCATTACACGCGCGGCTCGCGAATAACCCAATCTCAAGGACCTTTGTAAATCAGATGTGGATGTGTGTTTTTTTCTTATAACAATCTCTATCGCTTCTTCTAGAATCTCATCTACCTCGTTCACCTTATTCACCTCATTGAAAGGATGTGAAACTGGCTTTGGACGATTATGTCGGGCCATATCATCTGGATCGTAGGGACGCGTTCCTGTTATTAGAGAAGGTGCGGGTTCAGTCGAACTCCCGCCAGGGGGAAAGACGTCCTGAGAAACATCTATTGGAGTGGAATCTGAAAGTCTTCTTTCCTCAATTCCCACCAATAGGCATCCCTTCCTCGCTAGATATTCCCCAATTTGTTTTTCATCATCCGCTTGAAAATACCTTTTTTTTATCGTCGCTTTTTCATCTTCAAAATCGCAAACAAAATATCTTTTTACCCCACTTCTCGTGGCGGAAGCTGAAAAACCCCTAGTTGGCATCTGCGGGGCTACATTGGCTTCAAGCTTTCTAACGCTGGAAGTCCAAGAACAGTTGGGGCATTGAATGTTCCGCTCTTGCTCAGAGTTAAACACGTTGTTGCAGTTATCGCATTTGTATTTAGTCATATGCTCACTCTTCGTTGTGTCAACTTTTTCGGAGGGAAGTTCATTTCCCTGATAGACGCTTTTAATTTCTTCTTCTGAAACACCCAAAACTTGATGCGACGATTCATCAAGGTCATCATCACCTGACAGCGCAACGGAATTATCTTCAAATGTTTTTTCATGAGATGTTGAGGAATTTCTAACGAGTGTTGGACGGTTGGATTCTTCGCTGCTTTCTTCAGCCCTGGCTCGCATACGAGCTTTCCCTTTCTTCTCTTCCTTCCGCAACACTGAAAATACCTTGATTGTCCCTCCTAACAATGATCCCAAAATAAGACCGACAGGACCGATGAACAGCCAGAATGAAGACTTGTCTGATCTCACCCCTTCGTTCCGCATTTTTGAAATCACCGCCACCAGGATCAGAAGCACAGGCAAAGTAACCAACCACCCAAAAAGACTGTTGCTTTTCACACCAGCCCCCCTCTGAACCTGCAACTGAGGATTGATTTTCTGACCTTGATACCACTGGGAACCCTTACAAAGAATTACGGAGGATGGATTGCGTTGCGACAGCTCGGAACAGCTCCATTCCTTTGCGATCGCGTTTTTAATGCAGAAAGCCCCGCACATTACGGCCATTAAACAAACCGTTAGGAAAAACTTCCTCATTGATCCTCCCCCTTCAGCCTTCGCACCGTGCAAGAGAAAAAATAACGGGGATTGGGAAAATTCCGTCCCCGTTATTTCTTTGGACGCTTAAAGCTAACAACTACCCGATTCGATAGTTGATTCCACAATTATTCTCACTTCCTTTGGGGCAAAAACACTCCATTCCGAGCGTGTACTTTTCACACAGCTCAACTGAAAGCATCATAGTCATCTCACCTCCCTCCCTTTATTTATTTGAGCGCCAGCCCAAATGCCCGCCAGAAAACAGGTGTAATCCGCAGGAACATCGCAGCTTCCGTTCTCCGCCAGCCAGGCACCTGGGCAACGATTGCAAAATGCAATTTTTGAACATTTTGAGCATTTTTCAATATTAGTAAGTTTCTTCGAACTCCATGTGTGAAAAAATTAAGATTCCTGCCATATCTTTGCCAAAGAATCTTTGGGGAAAAATCCGATCCGCGTTGATAGTCCGAGACACGGACGTATGGTTCCGTCGGGAGAAACGGTAAGACCGCTCGCACCAGCACCGCACAAACCCGCCTCGGGGGAAGGCGCCTTTGGAAAATTCATTGGCTCATCATTGATATACAACATATAAAACCGAGAAGACATTATCTCAGTCAATACAGTTGTATCTTTCACTCGAAACTCGACAGGATCTTTCCCCCCGTCATTCTTCGCTGTTATGTTTAAATCAAGCTGATATTCACAGCCCAGTTCATCCGCCAAACCTTCAATTTCTTTCCAATATTCCACCGTATGGCGCATTAAGGGTGTTTTGATTACCA
>CAILAO010000847.1 GCA_903832105.1 uncultured Pseudomonadota bacterium
CCCCCTGCGCGGCAAAACAATGCCTCGGACGGTGTTCAGTGTGACCAGAACACTGGCAGGGCTGTAATCTATGCGGCAGTGATTTTAGGCGTGATGCTTGTTTTAGGGGTAGTTGTGTTGGTTATTGGAATAAGAATGAACAGAAAGGGGCGGAAATAGCCTCAAAGTGTAGTTACATACCCTGTATGCCTATTGTATGCCTATTTTGAATGGAACAGGAAACCTACGCCTCTCTTAATTAGATTTTGATGAAAAAGTTCCTTTTTCATCAAAATCGTATCCCGTGGCTGCGATAGCAGCCTATAGGATCTGGTGATATCAATATGTTACGTCAAGATCCCCACGTCGCTTCGCTCCTCGGGATAAGCATTTGACGCATACGCGCCAAATGCTTAATTACTCTGCTTAGCTACCATTAACTTAAACGTTATAAATTCCGCCTGCTGCCCTGAAAGCATGATACGCTTCATAAGCTTAAAACGATGGCTTTCATCCATCTCCATCGTGATGGTCCCCACTTTGACCTCATCTTTGATTCCTAAGCGTTCCATGACCTTCACGTTGGTTTTCATGAGCTTCACCAGCTCTTCATACAGAGGATAAATAGCCCCTTGGGTCCTTGCCTTTTCCTCGACATCTCCTGCGATGATGTTGGCAACCTTAATGTCGCCAACCTTAATCTCACCTTTGGTGACGGTAATCGAAGGAATCTCGTCGAGCGAAACGATCGTCTTTGATTCGGGAAGTTCGATACCGGGGCTGACGTCATGACTCACTGGATCTGATGAGAACGTCATAAGGAGAAACGTGATGAGCACGCTGAACACGTCAAGCATCGGTTTTAGATCAAGAGAAATGCCTTCGCTGCCGCCTGTTGAGGCCATAAATCCCCCACACCCTAGTTAAAGGATCACACTTCCAATAACGATCTTTGGGTACAAAAATATCGTCGACTCTTCAGCAGCCTTTTTATCTTTTACTTCAGCGGCTGCTTTTGTCGTAAACATCGGATCGCCCTCAAATCTGAGCTTCACCCCATCAAGAATCTTAGAAAATTCTTTGAAGATAACATCATCCTCACAGAAAACCGTAACCTTGTCGGTATCCGGGTCTTCTCGTCTCAGAGAAACGAGACGCTGATGCATTTTTAAGACACCATCTTTATCGTTCGTAAATTCCCATTTCATTTCATCTGCGGGTGGAGCTGACCATACCCTCACGACTTCTATTTTTTCCTTGCTAACGTCAATATTGATATTAAGGAAGCGATTCGATTTTTGCTCCTTTGGAGGCGGGGCGTTGGTTATAAACGGAATCTGCACCTCGGTAATACCAATTGTCACAAAGACCGCCGTGAAGAGAAGAAATGTATTGAGCATCGAGAAGACGTCAATAAAGGGCATGATGTTTAGCTCAACATCTCGATAAGCTATTGATCGTTTCTTTTTCTTTCTTGACACGAATATTCTCCCGAGAATGAATTCGGTTTATGCTTCGGTCGTCTCTTGATGTCCCTTGATCTTCATCTTTCTCGTGTAGAGGAGATCTTCCAGTTTGGCGGAATTCTTGTTGATGTCGTCAACAATCGATTGCTGCTTCATCATCAAAAGTCCATATGCGAAGAGACAAAGAAGCGCGGTACTCAGACCAAACGAAGTCGCTGTCAACGCTTCCGCAATACCGCTTGCAAGAAGCTTTTGCTTCTCACCGCCAGTTGCATTGGCAGCGGCACCGAAAGACCTGATCAGACCGAAGATCGTTCCGAGAAGCCCGAGGAGCGTTGCCACGTTGGCGGTCGTTCCCAGGAATGGAACCACTTTGGTGACCTTAGGAATCGCACTCAGGGCAGCGTACTGCATCGCGTTGGCAATTTCGTCCGCTGAGTCGTTGGCGCGTTTCAGTCCTTCGGATAGCACAAAGGGTAAAAGTTTTGGCCTCGCTTTTTTGCATAAGCGAATCGCGTTCTCGATCGAGTTGTTCATAACCATCTTCTGGACTGCCGCCATGAAACCCGAACTGTTCGCTAAATCGTACTGCAACCAATAGCGGTACGTTCGCTCGACAATAATTACGAGTGACGTGATCAAAGTCAGCGTAATACAACTCATAACTGCTGGGCCGCCTTCATGAAACTTCTCAATAAAAATATCAAACATCCGCACGCCTCCTACACCAAAAATGTCTTGATGGTTCGCCTCACCCTTCCCCTTAACACAAGAGACCTAATTCATGGGTTTTACTAAAATTTTACGGTGTTAGCACTTCTCTGTCAATCCGTACCCGGCTATTTTTTTTGGAAAAACGTCGTCCTTTGATCCAAACCGACGAAGTTTAAATTTTTACAAAAAGCACTCAAACTTTGCTCAGTGATCGGGTCTTGGTCATTCTTCACTTTTCCATGAAGAGCGCTTTCAGTGGTCTTCTTTGACACGATCGGCTAAAATTGAAAAGGTTATTCGAAGGCGGAGAATGGTTAAAAAGTGCCTAAAATGTGGGCACATATACAGCGGTGGTGCCTTAAGTGAAAGCAGAATTGAATCGGATATGTTTCATTGATCTTCCCGGATTTTCTCCGCTCCCCAATCGATTTATCCTGAACACAATTGTAGATTCGCCGTCAACGGCAAATGCCGGAACATTGGTAGCTGCGCGCCAGTTGCTGACTACCGCTGCATGGGATATCGTTGTCACGAACGCTCCGAACAAAGAGATATTCGCCACTGTACGGGAAAAACATCATCATGCGACCACGATTCTTTTGACTGACGCTAGCATGGAAAAGTACAGCGTGTCTCTCGACGGCAAAGAGGATATTTTGCTGGATCACGTGATTGCAAATAGACATCCCCAACAGTGGACGATTAATGAGCTTAGAGTCACTCTTAAGAAGATGATAACGGGTGATATTTTCGGCATCGAAAAATATTTAACTCCAGAAACTCCCGTCTATGAACATGGAGTCACGAAATCTGCCGATAGAGACACTTACAATAAACTCGTGATGAGATTTAGCGAAGAAGCTGGCCTCAGCCAACACCTCGCAAAGCTTATTTTCGGCATTACCGAAGAACTACTCATGAACGCAATTTATGACGCCCCTGTTGCAAACAACTCAAGTTATTACCACGAACTGCCACGAACGACGCCCATTGAATTGAAACCGCACGAATATTCTTATCTTACGTATGGATATGATTGTTCGACATTTGCCGTGTCTGTTCGCGACCCCTTCGGAGCTTTGCGACGGGATAAGTTTTTTCAGTATTTGAAGAAGGTGATTGCAAGGGGAGACGCCTCAAACTTAATCGACACCAAAAAGGGCGGTGCAGGCCTTGGTCTTTTCAAGATCCTTTATAGCAGCCATTCGCTAGTCTGCAATATCAGACCTAATAAAATAACCGAAGTGATTGCCCTGATCGATGTTCAACAACAAATCAGGGACTTTTCCAAGATGGCTAGATCAGTCCATTACTTTTTATCTTAGAAAAACAGCAAATCCCCCGATGCTGCACGTTTCAAGACATCATCATCTTCTTTCTCTTGCTCAGTTGATCTTATCAATTCAATCGCGGCTTCTATAGACAATTTAGGTTGGGCAGCGTCTGAGATGGAAGTCACATTACTTACAGCACCGGTACCTGCTTGAGATTTCGCAGATACTTCGGTGGATTTCACCTGCGACTTTACTTGTTCCAAGATGTCGCGAATATTCACCGGTTCGTAAGCCTTTTCTACTTTTACGAAAGACAGTTTTGATATCATTTCATCTGCGAGAGTTTGAATTTGTTGGAGTGGAAGCAAGGATGCTTCGATTTCTTGCTCTGCAATACCTTTGGATTGCAGGCTTTGATTGATTTGACCAACTTGCTGGACAATGCCTCCAGAGCTTACGACCGAACTTTGAACGAGCTTTGAAAATACATCTGCCGACCTCTTCGCACCTTCAAACAGCGTTTGAACCGCAAAATCAAAAGACGCTTTCTTCCTTTTGACTTTCTCTATGTTTTCACTTAGCGATTCAGAAATGCTTGTAATGGAATCGTTGACTTTGCTGACGCTTTGCGTGACCTCACAAGAGGCTTTGTACATTCGGTCTGATAACTTACGAACTTCCTCAGCAATAACGTTGAAGCTCTGCCCGTGCCCGCCCGCACGTGAAGCCTCAATTGATGCGCTATGAGCAACAAGGTTGGTTTGGTCGGAAATGCACTGAATATCTTCGCTCATTTTGTTAATGGCACCGGTGTTCTGTAAAACAATTTCTACCGATTTGGAAAAATCGGTGTTCAGCTTGCAGTTTTCTTCGAGCATTTCATTCATCTCTTTCAAAAGTTGGATCGCTTCAAAAATGACTGCTGATGGTGATGAAAAGTCTTTATCATCGGCAGAACGAGCATTACCTGAAAGCTGAGCACTGATTTCATTTGATTCTTTCAAGTGTTCCTGAGCCTTCATATAGAGACATTCAACGTTATCATTGACTTCGATAGCATTCCTCTCTGTTTTAACCATTAGTAAGCTCAACTGTTTTTGCACTGCCGAGACAATACCCATGATGTTTCTTAAAAGATGTTCTTGAGCGGCCAAATGTTCATCACGTATCTTGAGTGATTCATCAAGCTGTCTCGCAGAATGGTCAAGAGCTGCACATTCCACGATGAGACTTGCTTTGACGCTTTGTTCGAAGCCTTCACTACGAGCAAGCCGTTCTGCGACTTCTGCCCTGAAGGCTCGCTCAACTGCGATGAATTCTTTTGCTGTGTTGTATGCGGTTTGAGTTTTCTGAAGTTCGACCTCCAACGTTTTAATCTTGGTGGCCATCTCCAGCTTAGCGGCTTGGTAGTCTCGTTCAATGGAACTTTTTAGCAAGGCAAATTCTTTTGGGCGAACTTGTCCGTCTCGACTTATGTATTGAGTTGTGTCAGATTGCGCAACATGTGACGAGTTCTTAGCCCTTTTCCAGAGGTAAGAAATACCTAGAATTTGGACAATCATCGCTGCCATTGCAAAAATCGGCAGGTAGCCGTCGGACCATTCAGACTGTTCAAGCTCGGGCCACAGGAAAAAAAATCCATCAATTAAGAAACTAACTAAAACACCTAGAGAAACTGGGTGCAATATCTTTCGGAACATCGAAATAGTCCTCCTGTGTGGAAAAATCCAAAGAATGCACCCTTGCTATCGGATGAATACGGAAATTCTTAAATAAAATGAC
>CAILAO010000848.1 GCA_903832105.1 uncultured Pseudomonadota bacterium
AGAAAGCATTGAAACTATATCAATGATGCACTCTTTACCTTCATCGATCAATGCGAAATCAGCAAGCTTCAGAATTAACGGCAGCACATTCAAGCGCTGAGCCGCGCGCTATTGCGAAATAGCGACGATTATCAGATCGTGAAGTTTTTCCTGTAGCTTCTGCGATATTCAAAACAATGGATACGGCAGACCATGCACCAAAATCTTCCGGAAGGTCACGCCATGGAGACCCGTTCGAAGCCTCCAAAGTATTCCTTCGACAGTCATACGTAAGTTTTGCTTATTATATATTCCGCTCTTTACCATAACGTTTTAACTTCATCCATGATTCATCCATAAGCATCGTCCTCAACATCACGCACCAGTAGCAATCTAGTCCCTGATCGTCTACGAAAATAAATGCATATTATTAAGCGGTTATATAGAATACTTTGAGAGTCAAAGCTAAAGTTTTTAGAAAGAGATCACGTCAAAGTTATAAGTCGAAGATTAAGACGAAACCTAAGATTGACAAAGCTTTCAAGCCATTTGTGTACACGCCCTAAAACCATTAAAAAGACTGTTCTAAAAAAAAGACCCGGGATTCCCCGGGTCTTTAATTCTTGGACGCATCACTCAAATTAGCGGACGCTGTCTTTCAGTTCTTTTCCTGGGCGGAATACTGGAACTTTGCGTGCTGGAATCTGAATAACTTCACCAGTCTGTGGGTTGCGACCAACGCGTGCTTTACGATGAGAAACTGCGAAAGTGCCGAAGCCAACAAGCTTCACGCCTTCCTTTTTCTTCATGTTTTTCGAAATTGCGTCGATCATCGCGTCGAGAGATCTTTCCGTGTCAGCCTTGGTGGCTTTGGTTGCCTTGGCAATGGCTTCAACCAATTCAGCTTTGTTCATACATCCTCCTACTAAAAAACTTTGCTGTAATATGTCAAACACTCATTACTAGAGGTTTACAGGCATTTTCAAACTTGTCAAGTTCAACTATTGAAATTTGTCATTTTTTTCTGTCTCGCGCAATCGGATAGGCCCCTTCTCTTGTAAGGCTTTGATAGCAATTTTTAGGCCAAGTAGGATCGATCCGTTCGAAAATGTAAAAAAAAATATGGAACAATCTTGACAAAAGCAGTATACAACAAGGGTTTTATTGCAATTCCAATGGAAAAATATGACACGGTCACTCATCAATGAGATTTCGGATATTATTTGGATCCAAACCGGATTTCTTGGGGATATTGTTCTGACAACGGGAGCTATATCGCAAGCTGCTCAGTCGTTCCCGGGAATCAGGCAACACCTAATCACAACGTCCATCGGCAATGAGTTGCTAAGAGATCATCCGCACCTGAAATCGATCACAACGCTCGATAAATCAGCAAGGAATCCAATGAAAGCCTTCTCTAACGGGAAAAGGCAGTTATTTGAAAACTTGTCAAACAAAAAAACTTCTGTGGTAACTCTTCGACCCCATCGAAGCTTCCGATCAGGTCTTCTAGCTTGGTATCTTGGCTTTCCAACGATCACCTATGAGGAGTCAAACCTGTCATTTCTGGCAGCAAAGACGATTCCACGAATTGCCGTCCTTCATGAGGCTCAACGAATTGCTTTATTGTTGGAACCTCTGGGATTACCAAGGGATTCTACCCTGAAGACGCTTCCTTTTTTGACGCATCGACCTGAGAGCCCCTTATTAGGAAGCACGCCAGGGATTCATGGTTCTTCTCAAAAGCACACCTTCATCGGTGTTGCTCCCGGTAGCAATTGGGGAACCAAGAGGTGGCGCGTATCAGGCTTTCAGGAGTTGGTCTGTAGACTTCTCGAAGAAGATCCTACATTCAATATTGTCCTTATTGGCTCCACGCAAGAACGATCCCTTGCTGACGAAGTCGCCCAAGCAGTCACAGACTCAGGAAGAATCTGGAACTTGGCGGGGAAAACCACCCTAGATGATCTTAGGAGTATTTTCCCGAAACTTGCACTCATGATCTCCAACGATAGCTCAACAGTCCATTTTGCTTCGGCCTTTCGTGTTCCCTGTGTGGCGATTTTTGGCGCAACGGTTCCTGAGATGGGTTTTTCGCCGCTATCCCCAGACAGCCGCTCTTTAGGCGTTAACCTTCCCTGTCGTCCATGCAGCGCGCATGGTCCAATGATGTGTCCTCTGAAGCATTTCCGGTGTATGAACGATCTTGACTCTGAAACAGTTTTCAATGCCTGCATGGATACTCTAAAGCATTCTTGACATACCCGTAAAAAGAGTCATATCTATAATAGAACAATTCTCTTAGGATTTTCTTAACAAAAATCTATTAGTATGATTCTGGTCTTTAATTTTCAGACGAGGTCAAAGAAATGATTGAAGTATCTGGACTCACAAAAAGCTACGGTGCCATCCAGGCACTTACGGACGTGTCGTTTACCGTAGCCAAGGGACAAATCGTAGGATTTCTTGGCGCTAATGGCGCGGGGAAGACGACGACCATGGACATTATCTGTGGTTGCATAGGCGCTGATCATGGAATCGCAAAAATCGCGGGTTTCGACATCACAGAAGCGCCAATCGAGGCTAAACGATGCCTTGGCTATCTTCCTGAAGTTCCACCAATTCATAACGAAATGCGGGTGGACGACTATATTAAGTTTGCAGCCGAATTACATCAGGTTCCTAAATCACTCATCAACAATCGGATTGATCAAACGATTCAAAAACTCGCCCTTGGAGAGGTAAGACATCGCATCATAGGAAATCTTTCTAAAGGTTATAGGCAACGTGTAGGTCTCGCTCAAGCTATTGTTCATGAACCGAAAGTCCTGGTATTGGATGAACCGACAGAAGGCTTAGACCCCAACCAAATTGCCCAGATTAGAGGGTTGATTCGAGGTCTTGCCGGAGAGCACACCATCATATTGAGTAGTCACATTTTATCGGAAGTCCAAAACACGTGCGACCACGTCATTATTATTCATAAAGGTCGGATTATTGAACAAGGGACCTACGATGAAATCGCAGAGCGCCTTCAAACTGGACATCTTTATCGACTTCGCGTTGCGAAGGATGCCCCGACTCTTGCGCGCTCACTTTCCGAACTAAACAGTCTATCCGGCATCAAAGCACAGTCTAATGGTTCAGAAACGATCGAGTTCTCAGTCAGTTCTTCTGCGGATGAATCAGTGCTCGACGAAGTAGCAAAACGAACAGTTGGTGGTGGTCACGGACTTCGTGAGCTCAGTCTCAAAATGAAGAGTTTGGAAGAGGTCTTCTTCCAACTCACAAAATAGTAGAAAGGATGTATCATGCGTGCAGTTCTGATCATTGGAAAACGTGATATTAAAGGCTTTTTCACTTCCCCCAAAGGAGTGGCTATTTTTTGGTTTTTTCTTATTTTTATGGGATTCTTTTTTCAAAACTTTATAGCAACTTTCATGGAACTTGCGGAGCGAGCCCCCATGATGGGCGGTCAAGCCCCAACACTTGAACAGCTTCTCAGGGCTCTATTCTACAATCTACACTTTATTCTCGTCCTTGTGATTCCAGCCGTTACGATGGCTTCTTTTTCGGAAGAGCGAAAAAATCATTCTTTAAGGCTCCTTTTTTCTTCGCCGGTAACAGCAACACACATCGTCCTCGGCAAGTTTCTTGCGGTCGCGGGGTTCATGGCGCTCGTTCTCGTGGCGTCGTCGGTTTATCCTGGGTTCATCGCAAAATATGGTAATCCCGATAAGGGCATAATCCTAACATCCTATCTTGGAATTTTTTTATTAATGTGTGCGCAGCTCTCGTTTGGACTCTGGATTTCGTCGATGACTAGCAATCAATTCATAGCATTTTTATTCACCATGTTTGGCCTTTTTCTTCTTCTCATCTTAAATTGGATCGCCCCCAACCTCAGCGGTGGAGGACACGCCGAAAAAGTCATTAAGTATATCGCTTCCACAGATCATCTTGAGGTTTTCTTCAAAGGAATGCTCACCGTTAGTGATTGTGTTTATTTTGTTTTATTTACAGCGTTTTTCCTTTTTCTTACAAACGTTGTACTTGATTCCCAACGCTGGAGGTAGCTCACTATGAAATCAGGTCTTTTAATTCTCCCATTTATCGCTCTTCTAGTTGGCGCAGTTTCCACTCTGATCGCCTCGGCATTCCCTGTAATCACGTGGATGACTGCACTGGGCTGGGCTCTTGCCGCCGGTATCGTTGCTCTTTGGATCCTCTTAGATCTTGAGAATTTCCGTGCATTTTTCCTGCGAAAGGGAACAAAGTACGGGGCGAGTTCGGGTCTCGTTGTTTTGATGGTATTGGCGGTCATTATAGGCGCTGCGCTTCTAACCGTCAGACCGAGATTTAACAAAAGCTATGATGCCACCCATATTGGCATCAACACGCTCTCCGATCAGTCACTTAAAATTGTAGAGAAAATTAAAAGTCAAAAGGCCGAAATTAGAATTCTTGCCTTCTTTCAAAGCGACCAAACCCAAGAGTCTTTTAGGGACCTCATCCGTCTCTATGAAGCTAAAGGTGCAAATTTTTTGGTTGAGTATATTGATCCTCAACGCGAAAGAACAAAGGCTATCGCAGAGAAAATCACGTCGGGCAATACCGTTATTTTTAGATTTAGCGAGAGAGAATCGCGGCTGACCACTTTCAATGAAGAAAAAGTTACAAACGCCCTGGTTAATATTTTTAAAGAAAGCAGCAAGAAGATATACTTTACCAAAGGCCACGGCGAAGGCGAAATCAAAGGACAGGAAGCCCTAAGCTACGGCATTGCTGTCGAAGCACTCCAGCAGAATAAATACTCTGTCGCCGAGATCAAACTCCTCGAAACTCCCAAAGTCCCTGATGATGCCGATCTTGTCATTGTGGCTGGACCTCAATATGATCTTAAAGAACAGGAACTAGCATCACTCGAATCTTACTTGAAAAGGGGCGGCTCCGTTCTCGTCATGGTTGACGCGACAAAACCCGTCAAACAAATTAACACCCTCCTGGAAAAGTTCGGCCTTAAATATGAAAATGACTTTCTCGTTCTTCGTCCGGACGATCCTCATGTGCAACTCAGGCTTGTAGGCCAAGATCAGGCCATCGTTGATACCTTTGATGAATTTAATCCGGTGACCCGCGATTTTGCGAAGCAGGCTGGTGTTGCTTTGTTGATGGGTTACTCCCGGTCTTTATCGGAGGTTTCAAATAACCCCAATTCAATGAAGGTAACACTTGCGGCAAAATCTTCGGCTTCGGTGATTCAAGTTAAAGATGTAAAATCTGAGCAAGATTTAAAGAACCTGGGACCTGGACGTTTTTCCGTAAATCAAGTCCCCGTCATCGCTGTAGCAGTTGGGCAGTCAAAAACGGGGTTAGATGAGCCATCGAAAGAAGATCCAGAAAAGACCGGCAAAGCTACCGATAAAAAGAACACCGATAAAAAAGGTCATTTTAAGGAAATTCGTCTTATCGCTACCGGATCCTCTCAATTTGCGCGAAATAGTGGGGTTCAAGCTTCGGAAAACCTCGATATGTTCCTTAATATGGCGAGCTACCTTCTTCAAGATGAAGACTTTATTTCGATTAGACCAAAGGATCCTGAAAAAACGACTCTTCAATTGACATCCGGATGGAGTCAGCTTTCAATGCTGCTTTTATCATTCGTTTATCCATTCGCATTTCTCGGCACTGGTGTCATCTATTGGCTTAGGAGGAGAAAAGATTGAAACGTTACTACACGGCGATCATTTTGTTCGTCATTCTTGTGGCCTTGGGTGGCATTGCCACCTGGGACGAATGGCAGACTGATAAGGACAACAAAGAAAAGGATGCCAAGAATGCTTTGGCCAGTCTTAAGGTAGATGATATTCAATCCATTCATTACTATAACGCAGAAGAAGGCGACAAGGACAAAAACTCGCCCTCTACTGTGGTCGATGTCAACCTTGTTAAAAAAGATAACGTCTGGCGCCTTACTACCCCCGTCGATAGTTTGGCTGATGATAAAACCGTTAAAAGCCTACTTGATGCAATCAAAGATTATAAAACTGAGAAAGTTGTAACAAATGATAGATCCAAGTGGAAGGAATACGGCCTCGATCCTACAAAACGTTCTATAACTTTCACCTATGCGTCCGGCGCTAAGATTACGGTCTTTATCGGAGAAAAAGCCCCCGTCGGTTACAGCGTTTATTCAGCAGCCGACGACCCTGGTCGTAAAGATCGTACAAATGAAGTCTATATTGGAACCCAGTATCTTCTTGCCTCCACGGCAAAGTCTCTTCATGACTTCAGAGACAAGACTCTCGTCTCTATCCCGGAAAAAGAGGTTAAGACTTTCACCTATGAATCTTCACCGCACAAGACGTCCAGACTTGGTGAAAAAATCGAGTTGGGCCGAAGTGACGGTGTTTACAAGATTCTATTCCCCGAACCGCTTGAAGCAGATGATCGAGAGGTCAAAGATTTCGTCGAAAAAATTAATCAGATAAAAGTCACGGAATTCATGGATACACCCGACTCTACGCTTAAGTCTGTTTTATCCAATGACATTGTTCATACGGGCGAAGTAAAAAAGGATAAAGCTAAAGCGCCTTCTCTCCAATATAAATTTTCTTGGACACTCGAATCAGGAAGCTCTGAGGCGCTTCGTTTTGCCGAATATGACGGCAAGTTTTGGGCCGCGTTCGACCCGGAAAAAAACGTGTTCCGCGTCTCTGATGAGCTAAAAGGCGATTTATCCAAAACGGTTAAGAATTTCCGCAATCGCCATGTTTTTTCTTTTGATATTGAAGCGGCTAACACGGTTGAGATCGACGGTAATCAGTTTAAAAAGGTCGACGGCGATTGGTACGCTGCAAGCGATGCGGAGAAGGCTCTCGCCATCTCAAAAGATGGTAAGAAAACTGACGGTCATAAGAAAGACGGTAAAAAAGATGACAGCGCGCCGAAATTTAAGCCGCACGTCCGATCGCTTCTTGTCGACCTTGAATTTGCAAAAGCAGAAACTCTGATTAAACTTGACGACTCATCGCTTAAGACGTTGCCTGACAGCCCTCTCACAACCCAACCGTCTAACACTGTCAAGATCGATTTTTCCGAAGAGGACGGCAAAAAGCCGGATTCGCTGCTTATTGAAATATGGAAGAAGAAAGGCGATGAGAATTTCTTCTTTGTAAGACGTACCGGAGGCCAATATCTTTACGAAGTCCCAAAGTCGATCGTAGCTGATCTTAAAGAAAAGCCTGCATCTGACGCCCTAAAAGATAATGCAAAAGAAAACCTTAAAGATGATCTCAAGCTGGATGATGACGAGGGATAAAAAAGGAGAAAACATAGAATGAAAGCAAGAAAAATTGTTCTGCTTTATGCTTTATCGATGCCGTTTTTTGTAAGCAGCCTTTTTGCCGATGAAGGCATGTGGCTTCTCAATGATTTTCCTGCTAAAAAAGTCAAAGAAAAGTACGGCTTTTCTGTCACAAAAGAGTGGCTTGATCATGCCAAGCTTTCGTCTATAAGACTCGCCAATGGTTGTTCGGGAAGCTTCGTTTCTAAGGAAGGATTGATTCTGACCAATCACCATTGTGTAGATTCATGCATCGAACAGCTTTCGACTTCAGAGAAGGACTTCATTGCAAGTGGCTTTTACGCAAAGTCTTTGCCCGACGAAGTGAAGTGTCCAGAGATCGAAGTGAACCAGTTAATTGACATCACGGATGTAACATCCCTCATTAACAAAGCAACAAAGGGTTTGGAAGCACAAAAGTTTAACGAAGTTCAAAAAGCAGAGATGTCTCGCATCGAAAATGAATGCAGCGGCAAAAAAGAAGACATTCGATGTGACGTTGTCACACTGTACTTCGGTGGAAAATATCACTTATATAAATACCAGCGTTATCAAGATGTTCGCCTCGTGTTCGCACCTGAAATTGCCATTGCAAATTTTGGCGGTGACCCAGACAACTTCATGTTCCCGAGGTATGATCTGGATATGGCTCTTCTTCGCGCTTATGACAAAGACGCTCCGCTAAAAACTGGTCAGTTTTTCAAGTGGTCTTCATCCGGGGCTGTTCCAGGAGAGTTGACTTTTGTTTCAGGCCACCCTGGGCGTTCAGAACGCCTTTTAACCATTCCAGAACTGGAATTTCAGCGTGACGTTTATCTTCCTTATCGGATCTTTTATTTATCTGAATTTCGCGGTCTTATTACGGAATTTCAGACGCGCGGAGCAGAACAGAAAAGGTTCTCAATGGCCACGCTACTTGAAATTGAGAATTCTCTCAAGGCATTCAAGGGCAGACTTGAAGCCCTTCAGGACAAAACTTTTTTTACGGAAAAAGTGGCGGACGAAAACCTCCTACGCCGCAAGATTAATTCAAATCCTGTGTTAAAAAGACAGTACGGAAATGCTTGGGCTGAAATAGCTAAAGCAGAGGCTTCTTACAAAGACATTTTAAAAGACTATCAGTTTATCGAGCGGGATCGCGGTTTTTCGTCAACGTTATATAGTCATGCGAAGACGTTAGTGCGCGCGGTCACCGAACTGACCAAACCAAACGATAAGAGATTTCGTGAATACATCGATGCCAACATGCCTGTGGTTAAGCAGGAACTTTTTAGTACGGCACCGATATATGACGAGTTCGAAGAACTGACGCTGACCTTCTCCTTGACTAAGCTCCGCGAGGCGTTGGGGGTTGATAGCCCGTTTATCAAAAAACTCTTTGGGTCAAAAGCTCCCGAAGAAATCGCCAAGGCTCTCATTCAAGGAACGAAACTTAAAGACGTCAAGTTTCGCGAAGCTTTATTTGCCGGTGGTCCTGAGGCCCTTCAAAAGTCAGATGATCCTATGCTTCAATTTGCACGCGAGGTAGACGTCACGGCACGTGAAATCCGAAGGACGTATGAAGACACCATCGAGGCCTCTTTGAAAAAGAATGGCGAACTTGTTGCTAAAGCCTTTTTTGCGATCAATGGTACCGACACATATCCTGATGCTACCTCTACGCTTAGACTTACCTATGGTAAGGTCGTGGGCTATGTAGAAAAGGGAGATGTCGTCAAACCTATAACGGTTTTTAGAGGTATGTTTGATCGGCATACTGGAAGAGATCCATTCGCTTTGCCAGAATCTTGGCTTAAGGCAAAATCGACGCTCGACTTAAATACTCCGATGAATTTCTGCACGACAAATGACATCATTGGTGGAAATTCTGGTTCACCTGTTTTCGATAAAAACGCGGAAATTATTGGATTGATTTTTGATGGAAATATTCAATCGTTGGGTGGTGACTATGGGTTTGATGAATCCGTCAACCGTGCCGTTGCGGTGCACAGCGCAGCCATTTTGACGGGTTTAAAGAAGATTTATAACGCTGAACGGATCGTCACTGAACTCATGCAAAAATAGATCTCAAAGGGAAATTACCAATTTTCCATCGATCCGCGCCAGGTACCATTCACGAAGTAGTAGAAATCGCCATCTCTCGATTCGAAATTACCAACGAAGATGGCATCTCCATTTTCAGCCTGATTCGTGTAGGCATCTAGTTCGTTTATATCCGTAACCGAAGCCGGCAGTCTGGCGCTAGACTTTAAATTCAAATTCCCTGCCGTCAACCAAAGAGAAACAGATTCCTCGACAGAATCCTTCTTTAAGTACGCCACAAAGGCGTTATATGCAGCAACATATCGATCGATATGATTACCAGTCACCACAAGGTGCCAACGATTCGCGCTTGATTCTCGGAGGCTTCCTGCATTATATCCAGCGGCAACCTTTGGTGGGTCTAGCGCGGGACCTTTTTGAGAGGATTGTCCAGCGATTGGTTCAAATCTGTTTCTCTCAATCTGGTCAGGCGCTGCGACGTAGCGTGACGCCAGTTCGATGCTCAGATCAGGATCACTAATCATGGCTTCTTTGCACTCTTCACTGGAACCAAATGCACGTCCTATTTTTTGTAAAATACTATTTCCGGTCGAACCTGTGACCTGCATGACCCCTGCGCTAAGATTGTCACTACTCCCCTGAAGGTTACGACATCCAGATTCCGTGATGGCTGTCGCATAAAGTTGTGCGACTTTAATCTGCTGATCATCAGCCCATCTTGAAAAACTCTCACCGAACTGCTCCAGGCAGGGAGCAACCAAGGAGGTGCTTCCCATGGGTCGTTCGCCGCCATCGACTTCGATATAACCACCATTTATGCGCCAAGAAATGCCATCAAAGATATTGTGCAAATCAGCGTCAGGCTCGATTTCGACAAGATTAAGCGAGCCCGTCCCGCTCGGGTTAGTCGACACATCTTCACCACCAAAACCAACCGCTTTGCCAGATTCGGTCACAGATAAGTTCAGTTTCATCCGAACGGCGGATTTTCCTTTAACATCATCTTTACGAAGTATGCGATCACTTTGTTGGCTGGATTCATTCGAATAAAATGCCAAGCTCAGTTCCAAAGGGCTCGCGGAGGCATCCTTTAACTCGCCGACAGAAAGGATGACTTCATAGTCACAGCCTTGAAAAATCTTTTGCGAGAGAGATGTTTCCGTCCAACGTCCCACATTGTCAATATTCTTAAAACTATTACATCCTTCAGGTATCGCGCGGATCGTGAGATGGAAGCCGGTCAGTCTTTCGACAGGGCCGGCCTTGATTTTTGTTTTATCGGGTAAATTGAGTGCGATTGCGCTAATGGTTGAATCTTGCGATTGCCTTCGGATATCTGTTGAGGTCGGTCTACATGAGAGAGAAGTAAGACCAAACGCTAACAACGTTGTGAATTTTAATGTGCGTTGCCACATGCGAACTGATTCCTCTGGTGAAAGATTACCGAGACACCTCCCTTAAGTAAAGGTAGTAACATTACAAAATGCAAGTTTTATTCCACGACAGGTGTTTCTATAACGTAATGATTGCAGGGTGTTGCGCACCTGTTTCGGCGCGATAATTGTTTAAGGATTCAATAATGTATGGACCCAAGACAGATGGGGGCAGTCATATCAGTAACAATTGTAAACCACCAAAAACGTTAGGTTTACAAATGACCCCGCCAAAACGAACCGTTTAGACCTATTGGCGGAGTTGGGTTTTATCAGAAGCATCTGTTTTCTCAGTCAACTCACGCAAAGCTCATAGTCGTAGAAGCAAAGTTGGCGAGTGGCACGTCAGTTGCAGAATAGGTTTCATTAAGGTGATCGTACAAAAAACGCAATAGGCGTTTGTTTTTTGGGGATCTATTAATCGTAGACATCGACTTCTGCTTACTCTTGAGGCATAAACGTGATCTTTTCTCTGAAACCTTAGCTTTTTCGCCGAGATCTTCAACTAGCTAACGGCAAAGCCAGTTGGCCAAGGCAAAGTATTCCGAAAGAGATCATGATTAGGCTACAAGATGACGACGAAGACCAAGTCTAAACGTTAGAAGGGTTTTAAGCCAATTGAGTACACGCAGCAGCAAAAAAAGAGAACCAATGCCATGAAATATGCGGCTATTTACGCTTACTTTTTCCTGTTAACAGCGATCCCTTTCTCGCTATCTTGTATGAGACAATCGTCTGAAAGCACTTCAAGTGACAAGCAGGCCACGCAAAAGGCAGAGCAGTTGAAAATTCTGAAATACTATCGAACATCGACCCTTAAATCGCTCGACCCAATGAAACAGTTCGACTCTGCGTCATCTGATATTATAAAAAACGTTTATGATACTCTCCTTCAATACCACTATCTTGCACGGCCTTATGAACTGGTTCCAGGGCTTTTAGCCAAAATGCCAGAAAAAGGAGCCGACGGGCTAACCTATACGTTAACGCTTCGGGAAGGCGTAAAGTTCATCGATGATGAATGTTTTTCCGGTGGCAAAGGCCGCGAAGTGAAGGCGGATGACGTTATATACTCCATCAAGCGATTTTCAGACTCTAATGTTAATGTTTTGAGTTATACCTTGATCAAGGGTTTTGTTGAAGGATTGGACGAATTTCGAGACGCGACAAAGGAACTCGGCAAAAAAACTGATTATTCGAAACTTGATATCGCAGGCGTTAAAAAAATTGGCTCTCATCAATTATCAATCAAGTTTACCAGCGGTAACCCTCTAGCTTTTTATCCTCTTGCCTTTTCAGGACTGTCAATCGTTCCCAAAGAGGCTGTTGACTACTATGGAGATGCTTTCGAGCAACACCCCGTCGGGACCGGACCATTTTTTGTGAAAGAATATTCAAGACGCGGCACCCTCATTCTCGCGAAAAATCCAAATTACTTCGAGGGCTATCCAGATACTGAGATCATAAACAGTCAGTCAAAAGAGGGCGTCACAGATGCCAAAAAAAAGCTCCCTTTAATCGACGAGGTTCATCTACCTCTGATCGAAGAAAGGCAGCCTGCAATGTTAAAGTTTCTTCTGGGAGAACTTGATTGGGTCACTATGAATCCTGATGATTTCCCAAAACTAGCTTATCGTGACCAAGATGGCAGCTTTCATCTAAAGCCAGAATATGCGGCGAAATATGAAATGTATGCCGAGCCCGCGCTCTCTACGACATACATTTCTTTCAACATGAACGATCCTCTGCTCGGAAAAAACAGGGCTCTTCGTCAAGCTATCGGTTACGCCATGAATGTGCAAAAATGGATTAACTTACTAAGAAACGGTCGTGGTACTCCGCTCAAAACAATCGTTCCGCACTCTATCGCCGGTAGTGAACATTATTTTACTTTTGAATATTATACCCAAAACGTAGAGGTGGCAAAAAGGAAACTTTCTGAGGCCGGATTTCCTGATGGAAAGGGACTTCCCGAACTAACGATGGACCTAAGATCAACGGATGAAGTCGCCCGTCGAGACTTTGAATTTATGCGAAACGAACTAACCGCGGTCGGTATCAGAATTAAAGGAAACTTCCAAACATTCTCAAATTTCCTCAAACGAGTTGACGCGGGGAACTACCAAATTGCTGAAGCTGGCTGGATTGCTGATTATCCAGATGCGGAAAACTTCTATCAACTTCTCTATTGCCCAAACAAAGTCCCAGGACCAAACCATGGATCTTACTGTAATCCCGAATACGACAAACTCTACGAATCGGCAAAATTTATGACGAACGGTCCTGCCAGATTCGAAATCTTTAAAAAGATGTCTGAAATAGTCAGAGAAGACGCTCCCGTCATTATTCGCTACAGCCATTTGTCATTCGGGCTTTACAATAGGCGTCTTAGCAACATGAAGCGCAACATGATGATCAATGCTCCATTCAAGTATCTCAGCATTGAGAACGATTTGGCAAAGGTGGCACACAAGTGATCGCATACGTGATAGGGCGCATCCTACACATGATCCCCATTATCCTTGGGGGCGCTCTCCTGGTCTTTATACTCTTTCACTTCGTCCGGTAATGGAGGCATCTCGATAATGTGATCAAGGGCGATGGGCTGCTCAAGGATCATACTGCTGACTTTGTTACGTCCGTTTTCTTTACTTCTATAAAGCATATAATCTGCGGCCTTGATCAAGTCTTCAGCTTTTCCTTTAAAAATAGGAGCTGCCCAGGCAACTCCGAAACTTCCCGTAATTTTAATAGAGATTGAGTCTCGCGTGAACGTCGTTTGGGCGATAAGTGTTCTCAATTTTTCTGCTTTTTCGGAAATGCCATCAAGAAAAGGAGCATGACCGAAGATGATAAATTCGTCGCCTCCGTAACGGGCTCCTAAATCTTCTGGTCCAATAATTCCCGAGCTGTGAATGAGTTTGCCAACTTCGCTGATGACATAACTACCCATGAGGTGGTTTACAGTGTCGTTGACGTTTTTAAAGTGATCCAGATCGATCATGATCACGGCTAGTTGGGAACGGTGCAAAGTGTTTGCAGGATCCTCTGGTTTTTCATCACGTTTTTCCCAGGCTTCGAGAAATTTTTGGTTAAAGCATCGCATATTGGCAAGTCCGGTTAGCTCGTCAGTCATGCTGAGAATTTTCAAGCGATGGTTTGCGCTTCTAAGTTCATCGGTAATTCTCTTGAGACGAAGTACGGCACGGGTTGCGACCTGGCAAGGTCGTGTAAATATATGATCAAGTAGGTGTGAATCCTACCCAAGTAGCCATTAACAACGGGCTTGGTACTTAGTCTTGCAGATATATCGGTGACGATATGTTTGATGCGTAGGTAAAGGA